>CADBTU010000041.1 GCA_902797625.1 uncultured Bacteroidota bacterium
ATAGATTTAATGTGTGCAAAGATACATTTTTTATTGCTATAAAAAATCCAGCATTATCACATTGACAATGCTGGATTATATAAACTACATTTCGTTCCCATAATTTTCGGTAACAACTTCTGGGTTTATTCGTTTGATTAAAGAATTCAGAACAGAAGGGCCAAATTCTCTAAAGCAATCAGCTCCATTACTAATCATATTTTCTATTATTTCAGTCCATCTTACGGGGTAAGTTAGTTGCAAAATTAAATTCTGGCGAATCTCTTCAGGATCAGTGGTTGGTAAAGCGGTAACATTCTGATAGATAGGACATATAGGATTTTTAATATGACATTTATTTATTGATTCAGCTAATTCGTCTTGAGCAGATTGCATAAGAGGAGAGTGGAAAGCTCCACCAACTTTAAGAGGTAAAACTCTTTTTGCACCCTCTTCTGCAAGTTTTTTATAAGCAATTTCTAAACCTTTCAATGAACCAGAGATAACAACTTGTTGATGAGAGTTGTAGTTTGCGGGCACAACAATTTCATCTTTGATAGAATCACAAATAGCTTTTATCTTTTCAACGTCAAATTTTAAAACCGCAGCCATTCCCGACTTTTGTTTATCGCACGCTTTTTGCATAGCAACGGCACGTTTTTCAACCAGTAGAAGAGCTTCTTCAAAACTTAAGCAATTAGCAGCAACCAATGCAGTATATTCTCCTAATGAATGTCCAGCAACCATGTCAGGATTGTTCCTTTCCAAACATTTATAAGAGATATAGCCATGTAAAAACATTGCTAACTGGGTATATTTAGTTTGTTTAAGTTCTTCTTCAGTACCGAAGAACATAATTTCTGAAATAGGAAAACCGAGAACTTTATCTGCTAATAGAAAAATATCCTTTGCAGAAGAAAAGTTGTCGTAAAGAATTTTTCCCATCCCTGGTTGTTGTGAACCTTGACCAGGGAACACGTAACTTTTCATTATAATATTGTATTATATATATGGGGATTATAAATTAAATTCAGTTTTAATTTTATCAACGAAATCTAATTTTTCCCAAGGAAAGAAAGTAATCGTTTTCATTCCTTTTTCAGTTTTTATTTCTTTTTCGTAGGTATCTCTTCCGAAATGTCCGTAGGAGGCAGTTGGTTCATAGATAGGATTTTTTAGTTGAAGTCGAGTAATTATGTCGTGAGGTCGCATTGGGAAAATTTTACTAATACGTTCAGCAATTTCGCTATCGTGGATATCAACTTTGGCGGTGCCATAAGTGTTAACGTAGAGACCAACTGGTTCAGCTTTGCCGATAGCGTAAGCAACTTGAATAAGAACTTGGTCGCATAATCCAGCAGCAACCATATTTTTAGCAATATGTCGAGTTGCGTAGGCTGCAGATCTGTCAACTTTTGATGGGTCTTTTCCTGAGAATGCTCCTCCACCGTGGGCACCGCGACCGCCATAGGTGTCAACAATAATTTTTCGTCCTGTCAAACCAGTGTCTCCGTGAGGACCACCAATTACAAATTTACCAGTTGGATTCACAAATAGATTGTAATCGGTATCAAACAATTTGCGCATCTCGTCGGTGCAGTTGTTTAAAACTTTGGGTATCAATATTTTTTCTACATCATGATAGATTGTTTTCAACATAACGCTCTCTTCGGCAAAATCATCATGTTGAGTAGAAATCACTATGCTGTCAATACGTTCAGGTTTATGGTCTTCGCTGTATTGGACTGTAATTTGAGATTTTGAATCAGGGCGAAGATAAGTCATTAGTTTCCCTTCTTTGCGAATAGCTGCTAATTCCTGAACAAATCTATGGGCTAACTCTACAGGTAGTGGCATTAGGTTATCGGTTTCGTTGCTTGCATATCCAAACATCATTCCTTGATCGCCAGCTCCTTGGTTTTCAGTGTCAGGGCGTTCTACACCTTGATTTATGTCTGGAGATTGACTGTGGATAGTAGAAATTACGCCGCAAGACTTATAGTCAAACTGATAATCACTTTTATTATAGCCTATTTTTTTTATTACTTGGCGCGCAATATCATCAACTGAGACATAGCCTTCGGTTTTAACTTCTCCTGCGCACACTACTAACCCTGTTGTAACGAGAGTCTCGCAAGCCACTTTTGATTCTGGGTCTTGGGTTAAAAGATTATCTAAAAGTGCATCTGAAATTTGGTCGCAAATTTTGTCTGGATGACCTTCTGATACGGACTCCGATGTGAATAAATAACTCATAATTCAGTATTTAATTTAATGATAAAAAATTTAAAAAACTGAAAAACATGGGATTAGATGTTTTAGCATTTTTTCTTGTGGTTGCAATCATTACAAATCTATCCACGTGTTTTCGCGGGCAAAGATACATTTTTTACGTAATAAACAACACATCGTTTTAAATATTTTTTTTGGATTCTGATTCGATGTAAGTAATACGAACTATACGTTCATACATCTTAGTGTGAAATCTCTTGTATTTGAAAATAAAGGCTTTATTCTGTTTAATTGTGTAAAATTTTTAAGAGTATCGCGATATTATAACATTTTTTTTATGGTTAACAACAATAAATTCGAACAAAAAAACTAACTTGCTAATAATCAGTTGAAAAAAAATATTAACGGTTTTTTGTTAATAAATATAGATAGAAATAAGTTCAAAAATCCAACCCAAAAATATATTTTAGCAAGGTGAAAGTAAACCCCGAAAAAAAAATGTAAGTATTTATAAACTAACAAGTTGTAGTTGTTTAGTTTCATTAGAACTTGTAAAAGGTGTAATAATCACAAAAATTAAAACAAAACGCATTAACGCCAAAGTTATAGACAATATGGAAAAAGGTTTAACTCTTTTTGAGACATTCGGAGACGAAGAAATAGGTCAAGAAGTAGCAGAAAATCACAAAGGAAGTGATTTAATTGCGAATAGAAATTCTTCTATGAAAAAATTAGCACAAGAAGCAGCTGAGGTTATAGAAGATTCTTTCGTTGAGGATGCAAAAACATCGGAGGTGGAAGAAATACCTAAGGACGTAGAAATTTTCTCAAAAGAGCAAATTTTTTCTAAGGTTGTTGAGTATTTTGGAGGAGATGAATTAGCTGCAACAGTGTGGATTGACAAATACGCTCTCAAAAATGAGAATGGAGAATTGGTAGAAAGTTCACCAGAAGATATGCATCGTCGTATGGCGCGCGAATTTGCCAGAATAGAGAGACGTTATCCAAATCCGATGAGCGAAGAGGAGATTTTCCAGATGTTTGATCATTTTAAGTATATAGTTCCGCAGGGCAGTCCGATGGCTGGAATTGGCAATAATTATCAAATTGTCTCTTTGTCGAATTGTTTTGTAATAGGAAATACTGGAGATTCAGATTCATACGGTGGAATTATGAAGATGGACGAGGAGCAGGTTCAATTGATGAAGCGTCGCGGTGGTGTTGGACAAGACCTTTCTCATATCCGCCCATCAGGAAGCCACGTTCAGAATTGCGCTCAAACATCAACTGGTATAGTTCCATTTATGGAAAGATACTCTAATTCAACTCGTGAGGTTGCTCAAGATGGTCGTCGAGGAGCTCTAATGCTTTCGATTTCTATCAAACACCCTGATGCAGAGCAGTTTATCGATGCAAAAATGACACAAGGCAAAGTTACTGGTGCAAATGTGTCTGTAAAAGTGGACGACGAATTTATGAAAAGCGTCCAAAACCAAAACCTATATACACAACAGTACCCCACAAATAGTTTAGAGCCTAAAGTTAAAAAAGATGTAGAAGCTAAAAAATTGTGGGATAAGATTATTCACAATGCTTGGAAGTCGGCTGAACCTGGAGTTCTTTTCTGGGATAATATCAGAAAAGAATCAATACCAGATTGTTATGCAGATGAAGGATTTGAAACTGTTTCTACAAATCCGTGTGGCGAGATACCGCTCTGTCCATACGATAGTTGCCGTCTCATATCCGTAAATCTATATAGTTTTGTGGATAATCCTTTTACGCCAAACGCAACGTTTAATATGCCTAAGTTTCGCAATTACGTCCAATATGCGCAGCGTTTGATGGATGACATCATAGATCTTGAATTGGAGAAGATAGATGCCATAATATCTAAAATCGATAGTGACCCAGAAAGCGATTCAGTAAAGCGCGTTGAAAAAGAACTTTGGCTTAAAATTAGAAAGCAGTCTCTTAAGGGTCGTCGTACAGGTCTTGGTATAACAGCTGAAGGTGATATGCTTGCGGCGTTAGGCTTGACTTATGGTACCGATGAAGCGAATGCTTTCTCTACAGAAGTGCATAAACAGTTGGCACTTGCAGCATATCGTTCATCTGTGAATATGGCTAAGGAGCGCGGAGCTTTCCCAATATACAGTTGTATTAAGGAAAGCCATAATCCTTTTGTAAACCGTCTCCGTGATGTAGATCCCAAACTCTATGACGATATGATTCGATACGGAAGGCGTAATATCGCACTTCTTACAATAGCCCCAACTGGTAGCGTAAGTATCTGTACTCAAACAACTTCAGGTATTGAACCAGCCTTTAACGTGGTTTATAAACGACGCCGCAAAATCAATCCTAATGATATGGCAGCCAAAAAAACAGTAGTTAAAGATTCTGTAGGCGATATGTTTGAGGAATATCTTGTGTTCCACCAAAAATTTGTTGTTTGGGCTGAAATTCAGGGATATACCCTTGAGCAAATGAAACAAATGAACGATAATGAGATTTCAGAACTCGTTAAAAAATCACCTTATTATAAAGCAACGGCAGCCGATACGGATTACATCAAGAAGGTAGAACTTCAAGGTTCGGTTCAAAAATGGGTTGACCACTCAATATCAGTTACAGTTAATCTTCCTGCTGATATTACTGAAGATGTTGTAGGTCAACTTTATATGAGAGCATGGGAAGTCGGTTGTAAGGGGCTCACTGTGTATCGTGAAGGCTCGCGCGATGGAGTCCTCAATTCTATCGAAAAACCTAAAAAAGAGGAAAAACAAAAACCAAAAAACTTTAAACGCCCTAAAGAATTGCACGCTGATGTGATTCATTTCAAAAATAATAATGAAGATTGGGTTGCATATATCGGAATTTATAACGATAAACCTTACGAAATTTTCACTGGAAAGACTGGGGACGAAAGTTTCTTATTGCCAAAATGGGTGGAACATGGTATTATCGTTAAGAATCGTCATGAAGATGGCACTAAATCGTACGATTTTAAATATTTCGACAAGGCAGGTTATGAAGTTATCTTAAGAGGACTTGACCGCTGTTTCGATCAAGAGTTCTGGAATTATGCAAAAATGACTTCAGCACTTCTTCGTAATGAAATACCTGTAAACAATGTGGTTAATATTATCTCAGGGTTAAATTTCCGTCAAGAAAGTATAAACTCTTGGAGAAATGGCGTTTGCAGAGCATTAAAAAAATTCGTAGCAGACGGTACCCGCCAAAAAGGTGTTGAGTGTCCGAATTGTCATCAAAAAGATACAATGGAGTTTAAAGAAGGATGTTTGACCTGCTCAAACTGCGGATATGCGAAATGCGGTTCCTAATATAGTATTGTAAATATGTCAGAGAAACAAACCGTATTTTTGTATGTTCCTTGTCAAATGGATCTCTTTCAAGGAGAGACTGTGCTTAGTGTTATCGCGGTTCTTGATAGGTTAGGAAAATTTTCTCATTACGATCCTGAAAATACTTGCTGCGGTCGGAGATTCTTTATGGAAGGATCTTTGCAATATGCCCAAGATCTTAGTTATAAAGTTATAAAATCTTACACAGACTATTGCGAACTTCATAAGAAAACGTTTCCTATTATAGTTCCTGATGCGGCTTGTGCAGGCTATATGAAAAAAGATTTTGATGTGGTTTTGAAAAATGCAACAATTCCCGCAGATCTTTCAAATTTTATTGATAATGTTTATGAATTGTGTGATTACATTGTAAACAAATTACACGTTCAGAAACTGAATAATGAATTTCGTCATCGCGTTTTTTACTTTAAGACTTGTTCGGCAATGAATAAGTATCCAGCTAACAACGCTCCTGAAATATTATTGTCTAATACCATAGGTCTTGATTTAATTTTTGATGGAGAGAAGTGTTGCTGCGGTGCTAACGGAAGGTTCCCAATGCTTAATCCATCTACAGCTGAAAAAATGGCTGGTGAAATTGTGCAACGCGCTTATAATCAAGGTGCTGAATATATTACATCTACAGATATTCATTGTTTACAAATGTTAGATGCCTATAAGCAACAAAATGATGTTGATATTGAAATTATTCATATAGCAGATATTCTTCGCGGTGCACAATAATTGCATAAGATTACTTTTATTTTTTTACTTTATTAAAACTAAAGTATAATACTTTTTTAGTTTTATAACTTTTTTATTTCAGATAATTGCGTATCTTCGCGGCCAGATAATTTCAGTCAAGAAATTAAATAATTATATAACATAAAAATTATCAATATGACTTTACTATTAACTTTATTACAAGCTGCACCTGCAGGCGCAATGGGTGGCGGTGGTTCAATGATTATCATGGTGCTTCTTATGATTCTTATTTTTTACTTTTTTATGATTCGACCTCAACAAAAAAAACAGAAAAAGTTAGAAGAGGCTCGTAATAGCTTAAAAAAAGGAGATAAAGTAGTTACTATTGGAGGAATACATGGTAAAATTACCGATATTAAAGAAACAACATTCACGGTAGAAATATCTAATGGTGTTAGAATAGAAGTTGACAAAGCTGCAATTTCATTCAACGAAGCAGATCTTTCAAATAAAAGTCAACGTTCAAAAAATAATTCAGAAGAAGCAATATCTAAACAAGATAGTTCTTATACACAAGACGACGATAAAGATAATTAGCAATTTCCATAATAAAAATGCCTGAAAATAGAAAACAGATTCCAATAAAACTGCCTTCATTGGCATTTATAGTATGCCTTATAATTTCTGCTGGAACATGGTTGTTAGTTACATTTTCGAAAGATTATAAGGTATCATTTGAGTATAAGTTGGTTTGTGAAAATTTACCCGAAGGTAGAAAATCTGTAACAGCATCAGATACGGTTCTTACTCTTACTTTTAACCAAAAGGGCTTACGCTATTTAATGAAGCCTTATAGAGACAAAGAGAAAGTTGTAAAAGTATCTGTTAAAGATCTAATAAAAACCAAAAACAAAGTTAGTGTTTATACATTTACGAGCAAAGAGATGTGTGAATATTTATCGACTCACAATTTTGGCTCCGAATTGGTATCTGTTTCTTCACCAGAGGTAATAACTTTTTATTTACGATAGAAATAATGATTAAAATAGCCCTAACTGGGGGTATTGGAACAGGGAAAACTTATCTTTCAAAACATTTTATTGAGATAGGTATTCCAGTTTTTTATGCTGATGATGAGGCAAAAAAAATGTATTCTGATAACGATTTCTTGAAAATATTGCATAAAGAATTTCCTAATATTGATATTTGGGATTCTAATAGAGAAATAGTTATGGAAAAACTTAAAAGAGAGTGTGTTAATAAAGATTTTTTAGAAAATCTGAGCAAACTTGTTCATCCTTTTGTTATGCGCCGTTTCGAGAAATGGGCAACGCTCCAGAAAACATCATCAGTAATAATGGAATCAGCAATCGTTTTTGAATATGGTCTTGAAAAATATTTTGATAAAATAATTGTTGCTGATGCACCAGAATCATTACGTATTTTGAGAATTAAAAAAAGAAATCCAGAACTTTCTGAAGAAGAAATTCAGAAAAAAATAGCCCTACAAATACCGCAATTTGAAAAATGTTCTCGCGCAGACCTTGTGGTTTGCACTGGTGAAACATACCAAATAACAGAAAAATTTCGTTGATAATTATCTCTAACAGATTAGTTTATTATTTTTGCAACAGTTTTCGAAAACCTAAATATGATGATTAAGAAAATATGCTGTTTCTGTGCAGTATTGCTTTTAATTACAACAGTAAGCGCGCAACGTTTTAATTCTTTTTCAAAAGACCAAACTAAAACTATTGAAGAGATGAAAGATTTCTTCTCTTCATTGCCAAAAGATCGACAAAAAGAGGCTAAAGATATTCTCGATTTTTTTGAAGAATTTTGGAATACGAAAATAGATGATGCAAATAAAACTATTTTTATTGAAGAAGCCAATAAGATGGTTAAGAAAAAACATCGTCCGATACCTCATTTTCAGAGTTTTATTAAGACTTACGATGCCTTTCTTCAAAGTCAGTATTCCCAGGAATGTAATGTTTGGCAGAAAATTTTGGATTATCATATTGGACATAGCTCTACCTTTTTTCAAGGAAAGATGAGTTTATATGAAAACTTCTTTAGGAATAATATTCTCAATCAAGGAGATAATGTAAAATGGATAGCGATGGGTTTTGCAGATCATTTAGGTTTCGATTCAGTACCATATTTCGACTTCAAAAATATTGACCTTTGGGGATATTCTGCAAAAGATAGTTTAATAGTCAGTGATGTTAATGGTCGTTATTATCCTGATAAACTACATTTCCAAGCAACGTGCGGAACTATATCATGGGAACGTGCAGGTTTGGAACCAAATGTCAGAGCAATACTTAAAAATTACAGTGTAGATTTGAGATTTCCGCGCGTAGTGGCTTACGATGCACTTTTTTACTACCCGAAACTATTTTCATATCCAATAATTGGTAGAGTAGAGGAAAAAGCTCTATTACCAACTTCGGAAGAGAAAGCGTCATATCCTCGCTTCATTAGTAATGAGTCAACATTAGCGGTAAAAAACCTTTACACTAATGTGGATTATGTAGGTGGTTTTGAGATGCGAGGTGCATCAATATTTGGAACTAGCCAAGGTGATACGCTTGCTAAGATTACCATCTACAATGATGGACAAGCTATTATATCTGCTGCTTCAAGGAGTTTCTTGATAAAACCTACTAATCTAATGTCTGAGGATTCTAAAGTATCTGTCTATGTAGAAAATGATTCTATTTATCATCCTGCTGCAAATTTTAAATATGATAACGAGACTAAAAGTTTACTTATTTCACGACATAAACAAGGAGTTGGCAAATCTCCATTCTTCGATTCATATCACAAATTAGATATGTATGTTGAATCTGTTCAGTGGGTTACTACAGAAAAACGTATTGAATTGAAACCTATTGTTGGAAATACAAGTAATCAAAAAGCCTATTTTGAATCGCAAAATTACTACGAAGAGGGTGTTATGCACGAAATAGAAGGTTACAACAAAGTTAATCCATTGTATACCTTATGGCAACTTTTTAATAGTGTAGGATATGAAAACCTTACTATTGAAGATGTTATACGTTGGTTTAATAAACCACCATTAGATATAAAGGCGATGATGATAGATTTCGCGGCCCGTGGCTTTATTGAATATGATGTTAATAATAATCAAATTAGATACCGAAGTAAGATTGCTCAATATCTTAATAATCAAGTTAAGAAAAAAGATTATGATTATATTAAGTTGGAATCTAAAACTCACTATGCCTCTTTTGATTTGTTAACTAATGACTTGAAAATCACAGGTTGTGAATTTTTTGTACTTAGCGACCCACAAATTGTGAATGTCTATCCTAGTAATGAATTAGTTACCGTTAAGAAAAATCGCGATATGGTTTTCTCAGGTCGTGTTATCGGTGGACTCTTTGATTTTGTTACGCATAATTGTAAGTTCGATTACGATCGCTTTCTTGTTGATATGGATGTGATTGATACACTTATCATGTATGTAGAGGATAAAGATGGTCCAATGGATATGTATGGCGACTACAAACTACAGCGTGTGAAGAGTCAAATAGAAGAACTTTCTGGCGTATTGTACATAGACGCACCTGGTAATAAGTCAGGTATGACTGATTATCCTGATTATCCTATATTCGAAGCGCGTAAGGGGGGCAAAGTTTTCTATGATCAACCTTATGTTTTAGGCGGAGTTTATGATAGAAATCGTTTCTATTATTCTGTAAATCAGTTTAGAATTGTAAATCTTGATAACTTCGTCATAGATTCTATGAAATTTACAGGGGCACTTATATCTGGAAATATCTTTCCAGATATTGCTGAACCTTTGCAAGTGCAGTCTGACTTTTCTCTGGGTTTTGTTCACAATACAAATGGACTTCCTATGTATGGCAATAAGGGGGCATATAAGGGTAGAATAAGTTTGAGTAATAGGGGATTGCGTGGCAAAGGCGATGTTGATTATATAACTTCGCATACCTATTCTGATAGTTTAGTGTTCTACCTTGATTCAACCAATGGTAAGGCCAATCAACACATGGTAGAAGAACAACTTGCAGGTGTAGAATTTCCTCCCGCTAATGTAGAAATGGCATCTCTTCACTGGGAACCTTATGAAGATCAAATGTTTATTTACACACGTAAAAAACCAATGGAACTTTTCCACGAAGCAAAGTTAGAAGGAAACTCTAAAATAACTCCTCACGGAATGTTTGGTTCAGGAGTTATTAGTTTTAATCGTGCTGATATTTCTTCAAGAATGTTCCAATTTAAGCACCATGAAATTCTTTCAGACACTGCAAACCTAAGAATCTATGATATAAGTGGCGGTAAAGATGTGGCTTTTTCTACTGATAACTATAATTCTCATATCGATTTCAAAACACGAAAAGGTCATTTCTTAGCAAATGGTGATGCTTCTGTTGTATATTTTGTACAAAACGAAATAAAAGCTAAGTCTTCAGAATTTGAATGGGATCCCATAGATTCAACTTTGTTGAGGTTTAAATGGGACGACCCTTATAAAAATATTGATATTGATGCAACACCTATCAAGGAACTTGTTGATATGCAGAGTGTTGGTAACGAACTTTATGCTGTTGCTTCTGAAGTAAACTATAAATTTACAGCTGTAAATGCAGAATTTGATTTTGCTAAAAATATCATTTTTGCACACGGTGTTCGTTACATTAACGTCGGTGATGCAGCAATTACACCTCTTAATGGTGATGTTGTAATACGGAAAAAGGCTTCCATGGATATATTAAAAAAATCGCGAATCTTGGCTGGTAGAGAAAATAAATATCACGAGCTTTATAATTGTACTACAAGAATTCAGAATGCAACAAGATTCTATGCGAATGGTTACTATGATTATATTGATGAGATGAAGCGTGTACAAACGCTCTATTTCGACACGATATATTTTATGAAAGAGACTTTCGGAGAGGCAAAAATACCGTTAGAGAAAAATTTTCACTTTAGCGATCAATTTGCTTTTGATGGGCGCGCAGAACTCCATAGTACTAATCAGTTTTTATCCTATTTTGGAGGCGTAGAAATTATTCACGGATGCGATACTATAAAACATGCTCGGATGAAAATTCTTCAACAAGTTGACCCTAACAATATTATGCTCCAAGTACACGAGCGTACTAAGGATATGAGCGAGCGTAAAGTTGTTGTAGCTATTGCATCCAGCAATAAAACAGGTCGTATTTATACAGCTTTTGGCGTTGCAAAAGATGAATTTAATGATGCTGAATATATCAACGTTTTCGGATATATTACTTATGATAAGGAAACACGCCAATTTAAGGCTGCATCATTAGAAAAACTTCAAGATCCGTCGGTTCCAGGTAACATCATAACATTAAATACTGATAATTGTGAAGCTCACGGTAGTGGTACTATAGATATGGGTACGAAATTAGGTAGAGTAAATTTCGTTACTAATGGTACTATAGTAAATTATATGTTAATTGATTCAGCAGAGATGCACCTTACAACTTCCATTGATTTCTTCTTTAGCGATGAATCGATGAAGTTGATGAATAAAGCTCTTGAAAATGCAACACTCGATTTCGTTGATGTTTCAGATGATGAAGCCTATGATGTGGCATTGTATAATATTCTCGGTAAGACAGAATATGATCGTTATCAGCGAAGTATGGCATTAGGGCAAAATCGCCGTTTACCAGATGCTTTGCAAGTTAAATTTCTATTTTCTAATATCGATTTTGAGTGGGACAAAGAGCAGTCAACTTTTAAATCACAAACTCGTTTACCGTTGATTATTTGTGGTGCGAAAACAACGTATAAGATAGTACCTGGGCGCATCGTTATTGAAAAGCGCGGTTCACGAAATAGATTATATCTCTATTTTGAATTCGACAACCAATTTTACTATTTCCAATTCGACAATAATGCCGTTTCAGCATATTCTTCCGACAAAGCGTTTAACGATGCAATCTCTAATGTGAAACCAAAGAATCGTTTCCAAGCTCCCGACCCATCTAAAAATCTTCCATCGTTTACTTATAAATTAGGAAATAGAAGTTTGAAGAACAAGTTTGTGAAGAAGTATTTCACAGAGATAGAAGAAGAAAATGAATCTGAATAATTTAGAAGAGAAGGTTTGGATTGCAGGGCCGTGCGCTGCGGAAAATCGAGAGCAAGTGTTAGAAACTGCTTTCCAGCTTCGCGATGAGGCGCAAAAACGGAATCTTAAATTATTTGCATACCGTGCTGGGGCTTGGAAAATAAGAAGTACACCTGATAGTTTTGAAGGTGCGGGTAACACCGCACTTACTTGGCTTCAAGAGGTTCAAGACACTCTTAATATTCCTGTATGTGTTGAGGTTGTTACAGCCAATCATGTTGAAGTTTGTGCTAAACATAATGTGAAAATGTTTTGGGTAGGGGCGCGTACATCTGTTAATCCCGCTGAAATACAAAAAATTGCTGACGCCGTTAAAAATACGAATTTTACGGTTATGGTAAAAAATCCAATAATCCCAGACTTGAAACTTTGGATTGGCAATATAGAACGTTTTCTCAATGCAAATGTGAAATCTGTGATGGCTATCCATAGAGGCTTTGCCGATATATCTGAAAATATTCTTAGAAATTCTCCAATGTGGGAAATTCCTATCGACTTGAAAGTTAAAATGCCCCATCTGCCAATTTTTTGCGATCCATCTCATATAACTGGTAATATAAATTGGATTCAACAAATATCTCAAATAGCAATAAATTACGGTTTCAATGGTTTAATGCTTGAAACACACAATAATCCTAAAAAAGCTCTTTCAGATTCATCACAACAATTAACTCCCACAGAATGGGGTGAATTGATATCTTCTTTGTCATTGCGTTCTAATATCGATAGTATAGATTTAGAAAAACTTCGTTCTAAATTGCAAAATATTGATAATCAACTCAGTGAACTATTATACCAGAGAATGACTATTGTTGATGAAATAGCAAAAGTAAAGAAAGAGAACAATATTTCTGTAGTGCAACCCAAACAGTGGGAACAAGTTGTTAAACGCTACAAAAATCATTCAGAAGATACTGTTTATCAAGAGTTTATAAATGATTTTTTAGAATTATTGCACCAAAACTCTATTAGAAGGCAATAGTTCTAATTATCGTTAAATTTTATAAAGCAGAAAAGCATCATAGTAAAAGCCCAAAGAGAAGAACCTCCGTAACTTATTAGAGGTAAAGGAATTCCGATAATAGGAAGAATACCTGTAGTCATTCCAATATTGATAAAAAAATGTACTATAAAGATACCTGCAATTCCATAACCGTAATATCTTACAAAAGGATTTCTATTTTTCTCTGAAAGTTTTAAAATTCTGAGAATGAGAGCTCCATAAAGACCAAAAACAACGAGAGTACCTAAAAATCCCCATTCTTCTCCTATTGCACAAAAAATAAAGTCAGTACTCTGTTCTGGGACAAATTTTAGTTTAGTTTGAGTTCCATTAAGATACCCTTTACCAAAAAATCCGCCCGAGCCTATAGCTATTTTAGATTGGTTAAGATTAAAATCTGCTCCTAAAGGGTCAGAGGTTTTACCCAAAATAGTATCAATTCTTTGTTTTTGGTGTGGTTCAAACCCTTTTTCATAAAAAAGATTTACTGAAAAAATAAACACAATGCACAGAAAGTAGAGCAAAATATTTCTACCATATTTTTTTCTTTGCTGTTGATTAAAGATCATAATTGCTATAAAGGCTATTGAGACTAAAGCTATTGAATAAATTTCGTTAGAAAATAGTGTAACTATAGCCAATGTTGCGGCAATTATACCAAAAACGATAAATTCATTGCTAAGACCTTCTCGATAGAAAAGAATAATAAAAGAGGCAAATACGAGAGCGGAGCCTGCGTCGTGTTGTAGCATAACAACTATAACAGGAATAATAATCAGGAGAAATTGCCAGATCCACATGTAGCGTCTTTGGGTTGCGGTTTTACCTTCTTGCATAAATTTAGCTAAAGTGAGTGCTGTAGCAAATTTCATAAACTCTGTTGGCTGAATACTAAAGGAGCCTATCTTAATCCATGATTTAGCACCGTTGATTTCGGCACCTATAAACAGTACTAAAACCATTAGGAAAAGACAAAAAAGATAAAAGAAATAGGCATAGTGTTGTATTATTCGCCCATCAATGAGGAGAATTATTGCAGCCATCACAAAAGATGTAATAATCCAAATCATTTGCTTTCCATATAATTGGTTGAAATCAAAGATAGGAAGAGATACACCTTGGATACAGCATGTGGAATAGATAGTCATCCATCCTATGAATACTAATGCAAAGTAGTAGCCTATTAATTTAACGTCGAAACCTTTGGTTATTTTACTATTCTCAAGCGTAGGCATAATCTTATTTAATACTAAGTTCTTTCATGCGTTTTTCTAAATCAGTACGTTCTATTTTCCGATTTATGTAATATTCAGCAATAAGGCTTGCTATAGGACAAGCCACCGTAGCACCAAAACCTCCGTTTTCAACAAGGCAGAATACTACAATTTTAGGGTTGTCTGCGGGAGCTATTAAGGCAAATACAGAGTGGTCGCGACCGTGAGGATTTTGAGCAGTACCAGTTTTGCCAGCAACCTCTATTCCTGTAATTTGCGCACTACGTCCAGTGCCAGATGTTACAACCTGTTTCATACCTTGAAGTACGGTGCGAAAATGTTGGGGTTCAATAGTAGAATAGATTTTATTGTTGAATTGTGTATTGAGGCTGTCTCTATGTCCGATTGCTCTTACAACGTGAGGACGAATATAATAACCCTCATTAGCAATCACTGCAAGCATATTTGCCATTTGCAAAGGAGTAACAGCAGCCTCTCCCTGACCGATACCCATTGAGACCACAGTATTTCCGTTCCAACTATTATTATATTTTTTGTCAAAATATTCAGAAGTAGGTATTCTTCCTTTTAATTCGTAAGGTAAATCTGTGTCAAAAACTTTTAAGAATCCCATAGACTCCATATATCCCAACCATGCGTTATAGGCTTCGTCAATATTTTTGTATTTTACTCTATTTGAAAGTATATTGTAATAGGCTCGGCAGAAGAACGTATTGCACGATCTTTGAATAGCGCTATAGATATTTAGTCCACCGCAATTATGACAGTGAACAACATGACTACCTATTCGGTAACCACCGCCAGAGCAACCGTAAATACTTGATGGAGTTATGATATGTTCTTGTAAAGCGATGAGTCCATTCGCTAACTTGAAAGTTGAACCAGGAGGATATGCTGCTTGTAAAGCTCTGTTGAAAAGAGGCTTTTGAGGATCTTGAGCTAATTTGCTGTAGTTTTTTGGCCTTGCGGTACCTACTAAAAGATTTGGGTCATAATTAGGACTTGATACCAAACAGAGAATCTCGCCAGTTTTAGGTTCTATTGCTACAATGCTACCGCGTTTTCCGCTCATAAGTTCTTCACCTAAACGTTGAAGTTGCATATCCAAGGTGCTCCATATTGATGTTCCTGGCACAGCTTGGATATTTTCGGTTCCTTCAGCAAAATCTCCTACAACACGATTGTGAACATCAACCAACTTTTTTTCTTTACCCTTTACACCTCGAAGTATAGGTTCATACGCTTTTTCAATACCACTTTTTCCGATATAGTCGCCCATTGCGTAGTAATTGTCATTCTCAACATCACGTTCGTCAACTTCACTAACGTAGCCTAAAATGTGTGCTGCAATTGGTTGAGGATAAGACCGTAATGTGCGGTTTTGCACAAAAAATCCAGGAAATTCCGACATCTTTTCTTGGAGATACCCATAGTCTTCTTTGGAAATTTGTTGCTTGAACAAAGAGGCAACACTTTTGGAGTAGTCGGCAGCTTTTTTTAACCGAGTTCTCACTTCCACAACATTCATATCTAAAACGCGGCACAACTCTGCAGTATCAAATGCTCGAATATCTTTCGGAATAATCATTAGGTCGTATGCGGCATCGTTATAAACTAACAGAGAATCATTCCTGTCGTAAATAAAACCACGCGCAGGATGTATAGTTATTTCACGAATGGCATTCTTTACAGCTTTGTCTTTGTAAGAATTATTCAGAACTTGTAGATTGAATAACCGTATAGTGTAAAGTCCAAAAAGAATTCCTAAAAATACTAAAATAATAAAATAGCGCTTTCCGTTGTCTATGGCCATCTACTTGTCTCGATTTTGTAGTTTTTCTACTAAATTTAATAACTCTTTCTTTTTCGAATCATCAGCATTTATCTTTCTTATATCTTCGTAGCATAGTTCTGAATATTCTTTGATGGCTGTTTCTGTAGCTTTCTTTATGTTTACGCAGTCAAAAATACTTTTAACTTTGGCAAATTTTTCATTTTCATCAAAGGTAGGGTTAGAATATAATGCTCGTAATTGCTTTCTTTGTTCATCATTAGACAGTTCGTATGCTTTAATAAATAGGAAAGTTTTCTTATTGTCTTTAATATCTCCACCAATTGTTTTTCCAAATATTGAAGAGTCAGCGTAAACGTCTAATAGATCATCAGCTAATTGAAATGCGATGCCGAGATGAATACCAAAATCATATAATGCGGAAATACTTTCGTTATCGGCATTCGCAAAAATGCCACCAGATTTTAGACAACCTGCAAACATGACGGCAGTTTTAAGTCGAATCATTTTCAAATATTCGTCTATAGATATGTTATCAGCAGTTTCAAAATCAAGGTCATATTGCTGTCCTTCACAAATTTCGAGAGCTGTTTGAGTAAATATTTTTGAAATTTCTAGTATTGTTTCAGGATTACAGTTTAACCGTTGTAGTTGTTGCATAGCCATAACTGCAAGTGCATCACCAGAAAGAATGGCTATGTTAGTATTCCATTTTTTGAAAACCGTTGGTTGTCCACGACGAACTTCAGCATCGTCCATAATATCATCGTGAATGAGAGTAAAGTTGTGTAGCATCTCAAAAGCAGCAGCGATGTGCAACGTTTGTGTTTCGTCGCCATTAAATATTTTTGATGCTAAAAACACTAATTGTGGGCGCAAACGCTTTCCAGATTGCATGAGAATATACTCTATAGGTCTATAGAGATTGTCGGGCTGTTTCTTATTTAGTATTGTTTGGAAATGATGTTCAATAGGATTCATTATTTACTCTTTAATAAAAACCTGCAAATGTACAAAATTAGTAAGAAGACGATGATTTTAAAATACCATTTTTTTAGAATCTGCGTAAGTTTAACTAAAAATTCCTTGTTTTCTTAACTATTTGTAAATTAAATTACAAATACGCATAATTTTGCATTTTACTCTTTTTTATCTTTATGTGTCTGTGCGATTTTATAAATTATGTACATTTGCACTTAAATTTTGAGTGAGCATGGAGAAAATAATAATTTTAGATTTTGGTTCACAATATACGCAACTCATTGCTCGTCGTGTGCGTGAGTTGAATACTTATTGTGAAATTCTTCCGTATAACAAATTTCCATACGGAGATCCTGATATTAAAGGGGTTATACTTTCTGGAAGTCCTTTTTCAGTTAATGACAAAGATGCATTTAAGCCCGATTTGCAGGAGATTCGTGGACAATATCCTCTTTTAGGAATTTGCTATGGTGCACAATATTTAGCAACACTTGGAGGGGGTAAAGTAGGTGCGTGCGAAAGCAGAGAATATGGTAGGGCACACTTGGCATTTGTGGAATTAGATGATGTGCTCATGCAAGGTGTTACACTTAATAGCCAAGTTTGGATGTCGCACGGTGATACTATAATGCAACTTCCTGATAATTATCATATTATAGCAAGCAGTAATGAAGTTAAAGTGGCAGCTTATCATATCCTCGAAGAACCTACTTGGGCTGTTCAGTTCCACCCTGAAGTTTATCATTCAACAGATGGAATTGTAATCTTACGCAATTTCGTTCAGAAAATATGTGGATGTAAACAAGATTGGACACCAGAGTCGTTTATAGAATCAACTGTAAAAAAG
This sequence comes from uncultured Bacteroidota bacterium, assembly GCA_902797625.1. Classification (GTDB taxonomy): domain Bacteria; phylum Bacteroidota; class Bacteroidia; order Bacteroidales; family WCHB1-69; genus F23-D06. Next base: position 18,309 of record CADBTU010000041.1, read on the forward strand.
CTCAGAGAAGAGATTGGGGAAGAAAAGGTTGTTCTTGGACTTTCAGGAGGAGTTGATTCTACTGTGGCAGCCGTGCTTCTCAATAAAGCTATCGGCAAACAGTTGACTTGTATATTTGTGGATAATGGTCTTCTACGAAAAAACGAATTTTTATATGTTCTTGAGCAATATAAAGTTTTGGGTCTCAATATATTAGGAGTAGATGCCTCACAACGATTTTATAATGCTTTACAGGGCGTTACCGACCCAGAAAAGAAACGTAAAATAATAGGAGCTGGATTTATCGATGTTTTTGAAGAAGAGGCGCGTAAGTTAGATAATATCAAATGGTTAGCACAAGGAACCATCTATCCAGATAGAATAGAATCTCTATCTATTACAGGAATGGTAATCAAATCGCATCATAATGTTGGCGGATTACCAGAAAAGATGAACCTTAAGATTGTTGAGCCTCTTAAACTTCTCTTTAAAGACGAAGTTCGCAGAATAGGCAATGCTTTATGTATTCCTGAAAAACTAATCAAACGTCATCCATTTCCTGGACCAGGCTTGGGTGTTCGAATACTTGGCGATATAACACCAGAAAAAGTGAGAATATTGCAAGAAGCTGATGCAATATTTATCAATGGATTGATTGATAATGACTTGTATGATAAAGTTTGGCAAGCAGGTGTTGTTTTACTACCTATACAGTCTGTTGGTGTTATGGGCGATGAGCGTACATACGAAAATGCTGTTGCTTTACGTGCTGTGCTTTCAACAGACGGGATGACTGCTGATTGGGCTCAACTGCCATACGAATTTTTAGCAAAAATATCGAATGAAATTATAAATAAAGTTCGAGGCGTGAACAGAGTTGTTTATGACATAAGTTCAAAACCGCCAGCAACGATTGAGTGGGAATAAAAAAAACGGCGTTAGCCGTTTTTTTTATTCATTGCACCATTCTGCGTACGAAGTGTCAGTCTCCCGCAATTTTACGCAATTGAGCTTTATGTTATCGGGAAGTCCCTCTTCGATTTTTTCAGCAATAAATGATAGAAGATTCTCGGTAGTAGGTTGAAAATCAACAATTACCACTTTTTCAAAATTCTGTTTTAAGTTTTCAATAAGGTGAGAATCGGTTTTTACATTAAGTACTAATGAGTGGTCGAAAATAGAGATAACTTTCTCATTAACAAGTTTTTTAAGGTCGCTAAAATCCATAACCATACCGTTTTTTGGAGAATTTTCATCGCTTAGCGGCTTTCCAGAAAGGGTTATATCCATTTTGTAAGAATGGCCATGTATATTTTTGCACAAACCGTCATAATTTCTGAGTGCGTGTGCCATCTCAAACGAAAATTGCTTGGTTATTTTTATGATACTCATTGTTTTATAATCTTAATAGTTTGTCTGTTATTATTCGATTCTATTCGTAAAAAATATAATCCGTTTGCAATGTTTAGAGAATTTAAATCTATATTGTCGTTATTAAAATTGTTGTTTTCATAGATGATGTTTCCAATGATATCAAAAATTGTAATTTCAGCATTCAAATGATTGTGATTATCGTTGCAACAAATTATAATTTTTCCAGAAGTCGGATTAGGATAGATATTCCACGTTGGTTTTTGGAAAGCAGAGATATTTGTAGTAAATGTGCTATTAGTGTCGCTTCCGAAAAGCATTTCAGCAAGTTCTGGAAAATCTATAAAAGGATTTCTATTGCCCTGAATTTGATAAATAGCATTGTTTCTGTCAATTTCCTTTTTACTGACAGGATCCATGGCGCACCATTCAAGAAGCATGTTTTGCGCCCATGGCTTTAATGTACATTCACCGTTGTTATAATTGAACATTGACTGAGTTTCAACGCTGAGATTTTTATTCTTATAACAAACGACCATATACATATAGGTGCGAGCAAAATCCCCTTTAAAGCTATCAATTGGTTCAAAAACTGTTCCACTATAATCAGAATAGACATTAGGTCCTACTTTTGAACCATTAGAGCTTGTCCAAGTAGCATTATCAACTTTTCCTAATGGCAAATTAGAACGTTTACTGTTCACAAAACCATCTGTTGGATAAAGGTGAAAAATATCAGTGTACATCGGGGCAATTTCACCGCCAAACCAACTTTTAGGAATGCTATGCTCTCTATTGTAGCAATTTCCTTCCGCAGAATATGAGCCACATTGATCTATTCCAAATGAGAAGAAGTAAGAAGGAATACCACCAGGAATGTCAGAATATACATCCCAAACTTTATCATTGTCAGGCCTTTTGTCTGTACTTTTAAAATGTTGCCATAAACTATTATAACTTAAGGTAATATGATTCTTGATAATATTATGCATCTCGTTTTTCAGTTCATTTCCATACAGATTATTAGCAGAGTTGTAATATTCGTATGGAATTTGAGCAGATGTAGAAATACAGAGCGCAAATATTGATACAAATAGTATATGCTTTATGAGTATTTTATAAATGTTATCTCTTTTTATTGTCATTATCTAATGTGTAATCTTGTAAATCATCTCTTTAAGTTGGTCGCTTTCGTTAATTTCTGTATCAACACCTTTTGCTTTTAGGTCAAATTCGAGAAGAGTTGATATAATTTTTGTTAGTTGTTGAACAGAAAATCGTGAAGCAACTTCAACTTTTTTGCGAAGAAAATAGTCGCTACCACCGAAAATTTTGCGTAAAGTATCGTTATCTTTCTCTGGAGATAAATGATAGAGCAGCATTTTATTATAAAACGAGTATAACATAGTAATAGTCTTTATGTTAGGGTTCTCTTTTTGATGTTCAGTAAAGTTGAGCATTATTTTGTAAACCTTCTCAATATCTTTATTTCCCAAAGCTTCTTGTAACTCAAAAATATTGTATTCTTTGCTAATGCCTATGTATTTTTCTACTACATCGGGGGTTATTTCACTTCCTTCAGTCAAGAAAACTTTTAATTTTTGAAATTCTGTAAAGATTCTCGAAAGGTCATTACCAATATGTTCGCTCAACACTGTTGCTGTATAAGGACTAATTTTGTAGTTGAAAGTCTGTTCAGCAAGATTCTGAATCCAATTAGGAAGGGCACTGTCTTTAATGTTTTCAGATTCGAAAACAGTGCATTCAGATGAAATTTTCCCTTTTTTAAGTTTCATTTTGCCATATTTGTGGCAAATAACGAAAATAGTTTGAGGAACAGGTTTTTCAAGAAGAGAGTCTAAACCTTCAATATGTTTGAGCTCTTTGGCCTCTTTGAGAATGACAACACGGTATTTGCTACCAAAAGGAAACTGTTTAACATTGGCGATAACAGTGTCAACTTCTGTATCTTTTCCGTAAAGAACAACTTGATTAAAATCTCTTTCTTCTAAGGTGAGAATGTTATCTTCAAAAAGTTTGGCAAGTCTGTCGATAAAAAAGGGTTCTTCTCCAGTAAGAATATAGACAGGGGCGAAGTGTTTTTCTTTAATATCCCTAACGACATCCTCGAATTTTACGGTTTTTTCATGTTTTCCGTTGTCAGATTTCTTACTTTTGGCCATAAATTTAGAATATTAAAAGTAGTGTTCAGCTACTTGAAAGATTGTTTTTTCATTAGGTTCGTATAGTCCCCGATCATTTGTTAGAATAAAGTCAGCGATACAATGTTGGCGGTAAACGGATGGAATTTTAGAAGGACTTTCAACCATGATATCAAAGTTATTAGGGTTGATACCAACAACTACATCAGTTGCGTATCGTGTGAAGTGGTGCAAAAAATCGTCAACTGCAGAAACGAGTGCGTTGCCGAGTTGAGCTGCATTTTCAATATGGTATTCAGTTTGCATAATTATAGATTATCTTTGTTTAGCGATATTGATGATTACTTCAGTAGCTTTAACCATAGATTCTAAGGGAACAAATTCATATTTGCCGTGGAAATTATGTCCACCTGCGAAAATGTTGGGGCAGGGGAGGTTGCGGAACGAGAGATTTGCACCATCTGTGCCACCTCGAATTGGAGCAACAATTGGTTCAACACCAGCTTCTTTCATCGCATCAATAGCTCTTTCTACTATATAAAAAACAGGTTCCACTTTCTCGCGCATATTGTAGTATTGATCTTTAACTTCACATTTAATACAGTTGTTGTATTTTTTGTTTAAAAAGTCTATAATATTGAGCATCAGAGTTTTCTGATTTTCAAATAGTATGCGATCGTGGTTTCTAATGATATATTGCATTTTAGTTTCTTCAACGGTTCCGTCAAAGTGAATAAGAAGGAAAAAGCCCTCATACCCTTGAGTATGTTCTGGACGAAGTGCAACAGGAAGTAGAGAGTTGAGTTCCATACCAATAAGTTGCGAATTTACCATCTTATTTTTTGCATAGCCAGGATGTATATTTTTACCTTGAATATGGATTTCAGCAGCAGCAGCGTTAAAGTTTTCAAATTCTAATTCGCCAACAGCACCGCCATCAATAGTGTAAGCAAAATCACAACCAAATTTGGCAGTGTCGAAATATTTAACACCATTGCCTATTTCCTCATCGTGAGAGAATGCAATCTTAATGTTACCGTGTTTAATTTCAGGATGCTGAATAAGATATTCCATGGCGCAAACAATTTCAGCCACACCAGCTTTATCGTCCGCACCAAGCAGTGTTTTACCGTCAGTAGTTAACAGAGTTTGTCCTTTATAATTCAATAATTCAGGAAACTCTTCAGGCGAAAGAACGGTGTTACTCTCTTTATCTAAAACGATAGTTTGACCATCATAATTGTTAATTATTATAGGTTTTTTAATGCCTGGCATATCAGGAGCTGTGTCAAGGTGTGCCATAAAACCAATAACAGGTTGTTTATCACCACAATTTGAAGGTAAAAGAGCCGTTACATAGCCGTGTTCATCTTTCTCAACATTCTGCATACCTAT
>CADBTU010000042.1 GCA_902797625.1 uncultured Bacteroidota bacterium
ACGGGATCACCGCAAGTAAAAGTCCCTTGCGCCATTGCTAACCCTGCCATTAACAGGAGCATCAAGAAGGTAATCGTTCTTTTCATATTATCAATTTTATATTTGTATTATCATTTTTTTTTACATTTTGAAATAAAAAAACGGCAGAAATCGCGTTAACTTCTGTCGTTTTGTATAAAAATAAAATCATAATCTCTTGTAAACCAGAGGTTTACCCCCCCCGTCATCCACAATACATAATGCCACCCCCCTCCACTTCTGTAGCGAGGTGGCATTAAACCCTGATTATGATAACATTCAGACATTATTTCTTAAAATTATAATTATTTTTTTTAAGCCACATTATTCTCTTTTTCAGTAAGCTGTAATTTATATCCTTAAAAACAGCTATATATCATGTTAAGTTCGTTCATATAATGATGATTATCTGTATATCAACATATTTCTATTATTGTCAATATTAAAGTCTCCCCATTCTTCTTTTATATACTGGTCGCCTACAACAAACGCAGCAGGAAGGTTTTTCTTCACAGTAACTTTAACGTTCTCAGAGTATTCATCACCAATACGAAGTTCCTCAAGGTAAAGGATAGCTCCTTCAATAATACTACCGTCTTCCTGTTTAATAGCAGCAGCTTTTTCTTCAAAATCTTCCAAGCTAATAATAGATTCTTTAAGGAAGCGAGTTGCGTCGTTATAATTCATAAATATTTCACTGCTATTATCACCAATTTGGAATTTAAGAGATTTACTATTAGCGTAACAATTTCCTGATATAGTATTACCATCGATTGTGATAGGAAGAGAACGTTCCTGAATAACTGCAATTCCTGTAGGAACCTTTGCAATAGAGTCGTTTGAAGGAACATAGTCATCACGCAATATTGTAAATTCTGTACGGCGGTTAAGTGCGTGGGCCGCTTCTTGTTCTGGTTTTGAAGGAAGTGAATTGATATATTCCTCCGTTAAATGAGTTCCTTTTGCGAAGAAATAACTTTTACCGTTATAAATTGAGTACATATCTTTTTCAAGTCTTCTTGGTACGCGTTCGCCATAACCTTTAGGAACGATACGGTCAGGTGCAATTCCTTTTTCAAGAACGAGGAAGTCAACACAACTTTGAGCACGTTTTTGAGATAGTTCGTCATTTTTTTCTTCAGTATCACGAGCATCAGTGTGAGAGCGCAATTCAACCACAATAGTAGGATTTTTTATCATAACATTATAAAGGTACATCAAAGAGTCCTTATACTGAGGTTTCAAATCCCATTTAGCTAAATCATAAAGAATTTCGGGTAACAAGATAGGTTCTTTTGGAATAGGCTCAAGAGTAAAATCTTGCTTAAGATCAACATTTTCAGTTAAACCTATAGTTGTTTGTTTTGCTGTATTACCAGTTTCCCAATAACCTTTTTTAGCCACTTTAATATCGTAAGTTGTAGCACCTAAGATTTTAGTTTTATCAAAATGATAATAACCTTTCACGTCAGTAGTTGTAATGTAAGAAGTTCCATCAGAACCTACTATTTGAACTTCAACACCATCCATATACTGACCATTATTTTTATCGCGGATGTATCCAGACAAGGTATATACTAAAGGGCGAAGAAGGAAGTAGTAAATATCATCGCCGCCGCGACCACCAGGACGATTAGATGAGAAATATCCTTTTGCTAAATAAGGTGATTTTGATTGAGGGTCGATAGCTTCATTCTCATCGAAAATAATTCCTATATCATCCCAGCAAGAGTTTATGGGAACCATCAGATTCTCAACTTGTTGAAATTCTCCATTTTTGTATTTAGAGAGGAAAATATCGAGACCACCAAGACCAGCGTGCCCATCAGATGAGAAGTAAAATTCTTCATCGTTACGCCAAGTTGGAAAAACCTCTTGTCCTTCAGTATTTATTGTTGGACCGAGATTAGTAATATCAGAAAATTTGGCATTCTTTTTTGTTCTTGTAGCTTTGTATATATCATACCCTCCGTGCCCGCCAGGCATATTTGAAGCAAAATATATTGTAAGTTCATCGTCAGAAATGTATGGGTGAACATAGTTATAAGACGAATCACCGAGAACTACAAGTTCAGCTTCGCCCCATGCTTTACCTTTTTTCATTGATTTATAGATATAGCAACCATGAACTTTTTTCTTATCTTGAGGACATTTAGTGAAATAAACAACAGAGCCTTTGCGGTTAGCTGTTGCTTCACCCTCATTAACACCAGTGTTAAGAGTTCCACCCTGATCCATAGATGTAACAGGCGACCACTCACCTGGCCAATCTGTGTTCTTACTTTTTGGCTTAGTAGAGACATAAATATCTGAAAAAGCACCGCCAGTCCACTGGTCTGAACCTTTACCTACAGAGCCTTCTCGGTTTGAAGAAAACATTATTGCATTTCGTTTGTCATAGTTAGCCCAACGAGGAGCCCAATCGTCCTCACGAGTATTGAATTTTTTAAGATTTTCAACTTCATAACGAGTTGGATTCTCATTCCACATTTTCGCTTTGTTGCAGCCATCGATGCGAACATCAACTCGAGCATCATCTGGAACACGTTTTTTGTAATTGTTGTAGTATTTAAGTGCCAAATCGTACTCACCTCGCAGATTATAAATACTTCCTAAATGGAATAGAATCATCGGATTGTCTTTCTGATAATTCTTCTTTTCTAAACGTAGATATTGTTGCTCGGCCTTTTTTAAATCTCCGATAATACGGTAGCATTCAGCTATTTGGTATGTTGCACGTTGTATTTCTACGCGGTTTGATTGCAACTTCTTAATTCCTTTTTTATACTGTTCTAATGCATTTTCATACTGACAGTCGCGGAATAGATTGTCAGCATCTCTAAGAATACCTTGAGGGAATGCATAATAATAGCTTGATAATAAAATACTTACAAGCACAACAACAACCTTTCTTATATTCATATTCCAAATTTTATTCTAAGAAAATATTAACCGCGAAAATACAAAAAATAAAAATATAACACAATCTTAAAATTATTCTATTTTTTCAATCGAAACATCCTTAAAATCAGAGAAAACTGAAATTATTTCGTTTAGATTATCATATTTTCTCATACGAATTTCAAAAGATACTAACATTTTGCCATTATTTTCATTTGCATCCTTATGTAATTCATAATTTATAACGGCTATATTTCTCTTTTTCAATTTTTTAAGTACTTCAGTAAGTGTTTCATAATCTTCTATTGAAAATGATATTTTTCGGTCTTTTTGAGAAAAATATGGTAGATAAATATTTAGTAGTCCTAAAGACACGAGTACTACAAGAGTAGTAATAAGGGCAAGAAGAAACATTCCATTACCACATGCAAGACCTATAGCGGCTGTTACCCAAAGTCCAGCGGCTGTGGTTAATCCACGTACCATCTGCTTTTGCAATATAATAGTTCCAGCACCAATAAAGCCTATTCCAGTAACTACTTGTGATGCTATTCTTGATGGGTCAAAACTAACGTGGTCGCGACTCAACATTAATTCAAAACCATAAACCGAGATTATCATGAATAAGCACGACCCTAAGGCTACGAGAAGATGAGTTCTAACTCCAGCTTCTTTAGCATGATATTCTCTTTCTAAACCTATTACTGCGCCCATAGCAGTAGCGGCCAATAATCTCAATATAAAATCCAACATATTATAATTTTGATTGCAAATTAACAAAAATTATTTCTAATAATCCTCACTTCTGTTTAAATACCATAACGACTATGAATAATAGTGAAAGTATGAAAATTATTATCTGTACAGTCCAGAAAAACATCAACAAAGGACGTTGATAGTAAAACTCAACAATATGATTTCCTTTGGGTACAAAAACCGACATCATAACATTATTTATCGGTATTATATCAAGTTCTGTGGAGTTATCCATTTTACAAATCCAGCTTGGAGTAAAAGATTGAGCTAATACGATTGGAAGATCCTTTTCGGCTGAAAATCTTACTGATATTAGTCCTGGTTTATAATGTTCGAGTTTAATTTGAGAAGATGAGTTGTCGTAAAAAAAAGTATCTGTGCTATAGTTACTAAAATCGTCTAAAATATAAGCAGTATCGGTATTTAAAAGATTTTGTGGAAATTCATCTTCGGCTATTCTTTCAATAACTTTAGGCATAAAAACAATCGGAAGAGATATATTTTGATTTCGTTCTTTATAAAAATCTTTCAAAGATGACATCCTTTTGAGTATGAATGGATTATAGCTAAACCATTCTGGTTCTTTAAAAAAACATCCAGCATTTTGCCAAATCATAAAAGCATTATGTTTATGTATTAACTCTACTGCATTTGTAAGTTTTTCTGGTACTGGCCAACCCCTATCCTCTGTTATATTTTTTAAATCTGAGTGGGTGATATTTTTATTATATATTGTGTATTGTCCTGAAATAAAGACATGTAACACTAAATCAACGACAATAATAACAGAAAAAGTAATTATATTTATTCTTGATGAAAAAAATTTTTGCAACAAAACAACTGATAATAAAACAATTACAAAGAAAATTAAATCAAATTCCAATTTTTTATAAAAGGATAAAGTAAAGGTTTCATTAACATAATAAGACTTCAGGTAATAATGTGTAAAAAAGAATCCAAACAACGCAACTAAGAAAGTAAAAATGCAAAAAAATATCCCACGTTTAGATTTATTATAAAATGTTGAGGATAACGAATCCATTCCTTTAGCTGCAAATAAAATGACAACTATTATGAAGAACAATCTCATCAGGGTAGGTATCCTTATAAGTTTAAACAATGGCAAAACATAAAATGCTAACTTATGAAATGGCAAGTGTTTACCATATGATATCAAAAGAGATATTACAGCAAAAGATAACAACAACCATAAGGTAGTATTTTTATTTTCCTTTAATCCTACAACAGCAAAAAAAATTGTAACAACCCCCACGTACAAACTTCGCATCGTTATATCAGAAGAAAAAATTGAAGATTCATTATTTACCGAATATGGTATAAAAAGTGATAATAGGGATGGAAAATCGTTTGAAATCTGTGAATAGAGTAAATTTTCTCCTCTTGTAATTAATTTTTGAGCTTCAATAAAAGATAATAATGACGGTATTGAGAGGAGTAAAAAAAGGAATATTGTTATAGAAGCGAATAGAATAACATTCTTGATTTTATGATAGTTTTCATTCTTGAAATCTTTTATAATTCTCACAGAGAAGAGTAAAATAAAAAAATATGAAAACCCAATAAAGAAACCTGGATAACCACCTGAAAACAAGAAAGAAGCTACAATAGCGCATTTAATTGAATCAGCAAGATTTGGAATTTCTAAAATTTTAAGAGTGTATGTAATCAACCATGGCATCCATGCTCCAGCGATAATCCAAGAGAGGTGCATACTATTACCAACAAAAAAGCCAGACATAGAATAAATTACCCCTGACAAGAGGGCTATTCTTTTATTATCTACAAAATATTGAGTTAAGTAATAGAATCCAACAGCACCAACAAAGATATGGAGAATAAGTTCAACACTACAAGAAAAAGATGAATACTCTCCAAAAAGAGCAAACAGATAAACGGGCATGTAAAAAGTTGTTGCTTGCGGGTCTGCGTGAGCGGGTATTCCCATCGATTGATATGGATTCCACAATGGAAAAATCCCATGTCGTACAGAATTTATTTGAAAAAAACGTTGAGGAAAAAACTCATTAAAAAAATCATGAATTATAGGATGACAAAATAATGAAGAATAACCAATAACAATAGCAAGAAGAAGTAATAAGTAATGTAACACATCCACTCGGTGGGGAATTGTGTTTTTTTTTAAGCTTCTATAAAAGAACATTTTCCTCATTATTATCAAAATCGGATTCACAAAAATATATTATCACAAATATAGATTTGCATCACCATAGCTTAAAAAACGATAATCATTATTCATAGCATAGGTATAAATATTTCTCCAATTTTCACCAACAAAATTAGAGATAAGGAGTAACAAAGTGCTTTTAGGTTGGTGAAAATTAGTAATTATACCTCCTACAACCTTTCTTTGATAAGTTGGAAGAATTATCAACTTTGTTGAAGCTATGATAGTATCTGCATTATTTTGTTCGAGATAATTCATTATTGCGGAAAACGACTGTTTTTTGGTAATTTCACGAAGTTCAGAATTATCATAAAATTCCCATTGTTGTACCTCAAAAGGGTTATCTAAATTCAAGAAGAGTTTGGCCCCTATTATAAACATTGATTCCAAAGTTCTTGTTACTGTAGTTCCAACTGCAATAATACGATTGTCAATATTAGAAAGAAGATATTTCAAAAATGATTTAGTGATAAAAATCTTCTCGTCGTGCATAAAATGTTCACCAATCGAAGCTGAAGTTACAGGTTTAAAGGTTCCAGCTCCAACGTGAAGTGTTACATAATGTAAAGACACTCCACTATTTTTTAAGTTTTCGATCAGTTCTTTTGTAAAGTGGAGTCCTGCTGTTGGAGCAGCCACCGAACCATCATAATGGGCATAAACTGTTTGATAACGCTCAGTGTCAATTTCCTCAGTTGTACGATGAATATAGGGAGGTAAAGGTATTTTTCCGTAGCATTCAATCCATTCGGCAAATGTTACCGAGTCATCATCCCAAGTAAAAGTTACTTCAAATGTTGCATTTTCAGCTTCGCCACGTTCAGCCCTAACTTTTAAAATTTTGTTTTCCAACTGAACATTTATTGTAAGTGGACGTTTCCATTTTTTAGCATTGCCAACCATACATTTCCAAGTAACATTCTTTGTTAAAGCAAAAGCGATAGCAGGGTCATCAGATGGTTGTAAAGGTTCAAGGCAAAAGATTTCTATAGCGGCACCTGTATCATTATGAACTAACAATCGTGCGTGAATAACCTTAGAATCGTTGAAGACTAAGATGTCATTTTTTTCTAAAAAATTTGGCAGATAACGAAATTCAGAATCTATAATTTCATGTTCTTTAGATTTAAAAACCAGCAGTTTAGATTCATCGCGATGTTTAGCTGGGTAATAAGCTATTCGTTCATCGGAAAGTTGGTAATCAAAATCATCTATAGAAATATTCCTATTATAATCTTTTTCATTCATAACAAGAGGTTATTTGTTATAAATTTGTGCAAAAAACGGGGAATTTTTCACCAAATCTTCATTATCCCATTTAGGAGGAAGACATTCTGGACACCAATGACCTCCTTCGAGGATTAATTTAACGGAGGCTTGAAATTCATGACCTTTATGACATTGCCAGAGTAATTTTTCATTTTCGGAGCCAGAATATTCAGTTGATAGAAGTTTTCCTCCGCGAAACTCTGCTGCTTTACTTATTTCTGCTAATGAAAGCTCTGATAAAAGTTTACTCTCATCGAAACCGTGCGAAATAGGTACGGCATCTTCATATTTTAGAGGCTCAATAAAATCAAATTCATTCCATTTAGGTATTTTCTGATATTTTTCAATAGAGCCATAATAAGGCTTAATTTTCTCTACAACTCTGTTTTTAATCCAATATTGAGTGCCATAGTTCTTTTTATTTGCCAATCTTTTAAGTACAAGTTTTAGTATAAAAGGAGGTACAATTTTAGCTAATTTATAAAACCACGGAAGTTTTTTGCTCATTTGTAAAAAATATTCTTCAACAGGAATGTTGGCACGAAAATGAAAAATATTCTCAAGTTTATCAGAGTCAAGAAAATACTGACCATGGAAATTTTTTAGAACGAACCAATTAGGTTCAAATATTTTTTGAGGTGGAGGGCAATTTGCTGCTTTTAGAAGATATTTTTCAAACTCAAAATTTGTCATCCGATATTGCGGACCACTACTTATATTGTAAAAATGATTCCAAAAAGAATCGGGTACATCATCTCGGCACAAGCATTCTATTAGTCTTCCTGAATCCTCAACAGTAGCCCATTCTAAGACGCCATTTATAGGCACATGGAACATTATTGGATCAAATTTTTTAAGCAAACCAGGATAAAGGATTCCTGTTTGACGAAGGCTCACCCAAAACTTCAAACCTGATTCCACAAAGATTCGTTCAGCAATAATCTTGCTAACACCGTAATAATCAAATTCGCTTGGATAAATTGGGTCACCAGTTCGTCCCCAGTGAACAGGAATCGGACGATCGGAAGTTTGAGCCACCGAGCCAACATAAACGGCTTTAACTTTTTCTGGGTGCGGTTGCTCTAAAATAGCATTCACTACATTTTGTGATGATGTTACATTAACTTTGAGTGTCTTTTCTGGATAATAATCAGCTGCAGGAGAAACCATTCCACCCAAATGAAGTACAATATCTGCACCATTCACTCCTTTTAATACATCATCATAATTCATTAAATCTCCCCAGACAATTTTAATGTTATGGGAAATTGGATTTAGAAGTTTCTCATTTTTAGAACTTTTTCGAGCAAGGATAACTACGTCATATAATTCTGGATATTTTAGCAATTCCTGTAGTCCCTGCCAACCCATAGTTCCCGTCGCGCCAGTGAGAAAAACAGTTTTTTTCATAGACTATGTTAATATGATTCTGCAAGAAAACCTTCATGGCGAAGTTCGCCAACAATTTTATCGAGAAAATCCTTATCAAATTTATGAAGATTGAGTGCTGGTGTCTCCCTATCCAAAGAATAAACCATAATACGTTGTGGTTTTATTCGTCTTATTCTATCTAACCAAGAGTGATACTCTTCATTTTCAGCGTTATTAAAATATACGCCATCTTTTTCACCTGAGAAGAAAAGAGTTTGAATTACAAGTTTACCATTAAATGTACACAAGAGTTCTGTTAGCAATTCAATATCAACAGGAATAATAGGAGAGTTTATTATATTGAGTAATTTTTGAGTTCCTGCGTCTAATTTAAGAATCGGATTTTCAATTTTTCTAAGAGCTTTTGCAACATTTTCATTTACAAGCATCGTAGAGTTCGACAAGCAAGATATCACAGCATTAGGATAAAACTTATCTCTTAAAGGAATAAGAAAATCTATAACTTTGTCGAAATATGGATATAAAGTAGGTTCTCCGTTGCCCGAGAATGTCAAACTATCAACTTTCATTCCATTTTTGTAGCAATCAGATAATTTTCTATGTATCGCATCAGTAACAATTTCAAGTGGATAAGGTTCACGAGCGTTCAAGTTTTTCTCATAAGTCCAGCCGCACTCACAATAAAGACAGTCGAAAGTGCAAATTTTCTCATCTGTTGGCATAAGATTTATACCGAGAGAACTTCCCAAGCGACGACTATAGATTGGTCCGAAAGCTATTGATTCCCAGAGAAAAGTAGGCATAATTATTGATTTTCGTATTTTAGTGTTTGTTCAGAAAAAAACTCTAATTTCACGCCCGCTTCTTTAAACATCTGTTCGGATTCAGCTCCAGCGTGATATTTTTTTTCACAAACCACACGAATAATACCGCAGTTTATAATCAACATTGCACAAGTGCGACAGGGAGTCATTCTACAATATAAGGTAGCACCATCAAGTGAAATTCCTAATTTAGCTGCTTGACAGATAGCATTTTGTTCAGCGTGAACAGTTCTAACACAATGTTGGGTTATGTGTCCATCTTCATGGATAGTTTGTTTTAATTGATGGCCTACTTCATCGCAATGCGGCAATCCTTTTGGGGCGCCAACGTATCCAGTAACAAGTATTTGACGGTCGCGAACAACAACACACCCACTTCTACCGCGGTCGCAAGTAGCTCGTTTACTCACTGTATTAGCAATTTCCATAAAATACTCGTCCCACGATGGACGCACATATTTATTCTCTTCCATAACTATTTATCCTTATATGAGAAAAAAAGATCCTCAAAATGAGCTTTAGCATAATCAGTATCAACCGCTATTTTCTTTCGTCCAGCACTTGGAAACTCAAACATCGCATCGGTCATAATCTTCTCAACTATTGCTCTTAAACCGCGGGCTCCCAATTGTAATTCTATAGCTTTATCAACAATATAATCTACACAATCATCAGTAAAAATAAGCTCTATTTTATCCATTTTAAACAATGTAATATACTGTTTAAGGAGAGCATTTTTAGGTTCTATAAGGATTTTTTTCAGGGCTACACGGTCAAGAGAGTGCAAAGATGTGATAACAGGGAAACGTCCGCAGAGTTCAGGAATCAAACCAAAATCTTTAATATCTTGAGCACTAACATATTTAAGAGCTTCTTGAGGATTAAAGTTAATATTTTTAGTATTGAAACCTATTGCGTGAGTGTTCATTCTTTCACAAATTATATTAGATAGATTGTTAAAAGCTCCACTTCCTATAAAGAGAATATTTTTAGTATTCAGTTGGATAAATTCTTGTTCGGGATGTTTTCTGCCTCCTTGCGGAGGAACATTAACCAAAGAACCTTCCAAAAGTTTTAATAGCGATTGTTGAACACCCTCTCCAGACACATCACGAGTGATAGAAGGATTTTGTGAGCCTTTTCGAGCGATTTTATCAATTTCATCAATAAACACAATGCCTCTTTCAGCGCGTTGCACATCATAATCTGATGCTTGGAGAAGGCGAGTTAAGATGCTTTCCACGTCTTCTCCAACATAACCAGCTTGAGTAAAGACTGTAGCATCTGCTATACAAAAAGGAACATCAAGAATATTCGCTATTGTTTTTGCTAACAGAGTTTTACCTGTACCTGTTTCACCAACAAGCAACACATTTGATTTTTCAATCTCAACACTATCGTCATCTTTTTCTTGGAGGAGTCGCTTATAGTGATTATAAACAGCTACGGAGAGTACTTTTTTAGCACTCTCCTGCCCTATCACATAATCATCTAAACGCGCTTTTATCTCTTTAGGCTTAAGCAAGTTACGCTTTATACCAGCCAATTGTGTATGTTCCTTTTTAATATCTAATTCTCTAAAAATATCCCCAGCGATTTTTACACAATCCTCGCATATCATTGCACTATACCCACCGATAATATTTTTATCAGTGGGTATATCGCGTCCGCAAAAATTGCAAATTCTTTCAGATTTTTTGCTTTTAGCCATTATTTATTTGTATCACGTTGCAAAACTTGATCTATCATTCCGTACTCTTTTGCTTCAGAAGCAACCATCCAATAGTCGCGATCGCTGTCTTTCCAAACTTGTTCGTAGTCTTTTCCTGAGTGGTAAGCTATAATTTCATACAACTCTTTCTTGATCTTCATAATCTCTTTTGCTTCAATTTCTATATCAGAGGCTTGTCCTTGAGCGCCGCCCATAGGTTGATGAATCATCACACGAGAGTGAGGTAAAGCATATCGTTTACCCTTTGCTCCAGCGCACAAAAGTACTGCAGCCATTGAAGCTGCCATACCAGTGCAAATAGTTGAAACGTCTGGTTTCAAATATTGCATTGTGTCGTAAATACCTAAACCAGCATACACCATACCGCCAGGACTATTGATATAGATTTGAATATCTCTTTCTGAATCTTGTGATTCTAAAAACAGCAATTGAGCTTGAATAATATTAGCAACATCATCGTCAATAGGAACTCCCATAAAAATAATCCTATCCTTCATCAAGCGAGAGAATACATCTAATTGAGTGATATTCATTGGACGTTCCTCTATGATATAAGGAGTTATGTAATTGCGAGCTATTGAGGTATAGCGGTCCATTTTCAAACTGCTAATACCGTGCTGTTTCAATGCGTAATTTCTAAATTCGTCTCTCATAGATTATTCTTTGTCAGTTTTTTTTGTAGTTTTTCTTGTTTTCTTAGGTTTTTCTTCTACTGTAGCAGTTGTTTCTTCGTTTTTTGCTTCAGTTTTTGCGGTAGTTTTCTTTCTTGTAGTCTTTTTAGGTTTAGCTTCTTCGTCTTTTTCATTAGTTTTGGTAGAGTTTTCAGATATTTGATCAATAAATGCTTTGAAATCACCTTCTTTATGTTCAATATTCATTTTTTTACGAAGAACTGATATCAATTTTTGGTCGTAGAGAGTATCATAAGCGTTTTTAACATAATCTTGATTACTCATAGATTGTTGTACAATTTTATCTACTTGGTCTTTAACATTTTCTGGGTTAAAGTTTCCAAAATAGTTCTTCATAAAGAAATCGCGGAAATAATTTTCAACATCAGCGCGTGAAACCTGAACGTCTTCACCTTCAACGAGTGCTGTTTCAAGGATTTGCCATTGGAAAGAGCGTTTGTAGCTATCGAAATTAGTTGCTAACTGCTCAGCGGTCATATCTTTTTGAACAGTTTTAATATAACGTTTAGCAAATTCATCTGGAATCTCAACAGAAACATTATCAAGTAGGGTTTCGATGGCAGAATTCATAAACATTCTTTCAGATTCTGGCGCATATTGTTTTTCTAAAACACTTTTTGCCTCATCTTTAAGTTCTTTTTCATTTTTTACATTACCTTCAGGGAACGCATTTTTAAAGAAATCTTCGTTAAGTTCTGCCAATTCAATTCTTCCGATACGTTTCACAACCATATCGTATTTATAGTTATCAGTATCATTCAGATTTTTAACGTCAAGATTGAAAGCTAAAGCAAATTTGTTATCAGTGCTAAATGCTTTACGCATATCCAACTTCACTTTATCATTAAGCTTTTTGCCTATGAATTTCTTTTTAGCATCATCTTTGAGGTCTCTAATAAAAAAGAAAGCTTCTTTTTCACCGCCAAAATCCGCAGAAACACTGTCATCTTCGGCAATTTCTTCTGGATTAACATATTTTCCATGACGTTCACGAAGTTGCTTTATATAGTTAGTGATTTCGCTATCATCAGGAACAATTTTAAAATCCACAACTGAAGGAATAGATTTATAGTCGATTTTAACATCAGGACGAAGAGCATACTCGTAAGTAAAAACAAAATCCTGAGGATTATCAAAATCAGCCTTTGTTTTAGATTCCACAGGCATTGGTTCGAAGATATATTTGATATTATTATCTTCGAAATATTTGTTCATATTTTCATTAACAATACGGTCTATTTCCAAAACAAGGGCATTTTTACCGTACATTTTAGTGATAATACCCATAGGAGCATTTCCTTTGCGAAATCCTGGCACAGCAGCATCGCGACGATACTTTTTTAGTGATTTTTCAACATTTTCCGCATAATCGGATTTTTGGATTTCAATTACGAGTTCCTGCATTTGATCAGAAACTTTTTCGTGTTTTACGTTCATTATTCTACTATTTTATTATCTACAAAAAAAACACACAACACCTAATGGAGTTGCATGTTTAAATCTCAAAATTCATTATTTATTACTCTTCTGAAGCATCTGTTGTCTGTTCAACTTGAGTGCTGCTTGTTCCGTGAATGCTGTTATATTCGCTTTTTGAGATGAATGCACAAACGAAGCACAACAACATAATTCCAGCTGCCAATCCCCAAGTAGTTTTCTCAAGAACGTTAGCAGTTTTTCTTACACCCATAACTTGATTTGAAGATGCAAAATTAGAAGCTAATCCACCTCCTTTAGAGTTTTGAATAAGAATCACGAAGCCTAAAATAAAGCTCGCTAAAATGATTAAAACCACACACAATGTAAACATTTTTCTGTCTCTTTTGTTATTATTTATAGTTAATTTCCTACAAATTTCGTACCAAGAATCAATCTTGACGAATTTTATTTTTTAATTCCTCTATTCGGGCCGCAAAAATACTATTTTTTTCTGGAAAATGCAATTTTAATATTTCATACATTTGAATTGCTCTCTCATAATAACCTTGTTCAGCATAAACATCAGCTAATGAAACACTTACAATACTCAAATCCTCTTTCGAGCTATCTTCGCCATAGTCAGCTTCGGCATCGTGAAGATCTGGAGAGTAAATAATTTTAGGAGCATCTTTGGAAAATTTCTTAATCAATTGATCTATAAGTGCTTGTCGGTTTCCGCTATCTGAGAGTGGCTGTTTTACAAAAATCGGATTTAATTCGTAAGTACTGTGTTGTTTCTGCTCAACAATATTTATATTTGGCTTTTCTCTATAAAAGGTAACTGGTTCAACGTCAAAAACATAACTATCTAAAATATCAAAATTGTAAATAGAAAGTAATATTTTCGTTTTTTGTTTTTTCTTAAGTGAAAAATTAGAAGAATTAAGTGCAAAAAGATTCAAAAAAGAAGAGGCAGGGTATTTTTTCTGCAATTCCTGCAAATCAACACGCGTGCCATTCTTTGTTTTACAAAAATCAGTAAAATAAACCTTTTCCATGTGTAAAAATATATTTTAACGCTTTAGCATGAACACCATTTAAGCGGTGGCAAAAATAAAAAAAATTATTACTCTGATAAATTTGGATGAGAAATTTTCTTGACAAGGAGAATGTTCTTCGCATGAGCCACAAACACGGCGGGAAACACTATATAATAACGTTTTAACGGATAGTAGATACCGATAGGCTTCCACAAAAAAATAGACGGGGCGACGCCCCGTCTATTTAATTCGGAATTCTAAATACTGAGTTACAAATTATCTGCGTATAAAGTTCTTGGTGGCAACGCCGTTGTCGGTGATAACTTTCACAAAGTAGATTCCGCTGGAGAGCGTTGCAACGTTAATGCGTGTTGGATTTTCTACAACCTCAACCTCGCTGATGAGCTTGCCATAAACGTCGTAAACCTCAAAACGTGATACGTTTACGTCGTTGTCGCTGATGCGAACTTCAACATAATCGCTTGCTGGATTAGGATACAAAGCAACACTATTAACAATATTGTTGATACCCGTGCTTTCGCTAATCATATCGCTCCAGTCGCTGGTTGTGTTGTCGCACACCGCTTGAACTTGGATTTGATAAGTTGTGGCTTCTTGTAATCCCTCTATCACATAAGTTGGTTCGCCAACAACCTCTTGTGTTGTGTATGCAGTTTCATTTTCTGCTTTCCAACGAACATTCCTCTTGTTTGCGCCTGCATTGTCTGTCCAAACAATTGTTATGCTGTGGTCTGAGCTTGTTGTTGATTGAACATTTGTAGGCTTATCACAAGATTGAAGCTCTTCAAGTGTAGTGAAACTTGCTGCTTCAGTCCATTCGCTCTCTAAATCATCAGAACAAACAGCTTTTACTCTAACATGATAGAATGCGTTTGGAGTGAGACCTTGGATTTGATAGATTGGATTATCATTTACAGTTATTTCGTTACCCCAACTTGTTGAAGTTGCGAGTTTACATTGTAACTTCCAAGATGTTTCTGCACCACCTGCACTCCAAGTAGCTGTTGCAGATGTTTGTGTCATATTTGTTACAACCAAATCTGTTGGAAGTTCGCATTCTGGTTCGGGAACAAAGTTCAATACGTTAATATTGTCAAGGTAAATACCTCCAGCATTTAAGCCTGCTCCAAGGAACATAATCTGGTAAGTGCTACTTGGTTGTGGTAATTGTATTGTATATGTGCCAAAGCCGCCATTTGAATTATTATCTGTGTGAGATGTCAAATATATCCAGTTGTCTGACGGAGATATTCGATAATAAACACCCATTGAATCGAAAGAATTGTTATAACTATAAGCATAATAATCGTATCTCAACGTAGGGTTCTCTAAATTCGACAAATCGAAAGTTGGAGAAACAAGACGTGCTGAAGCTCCAGAATTATAAGGGAAAGTTGCTGAATAGTGTCCATCTGAAACATTTCCAGTAGAATATTGAGTATGATATAAATCCCATTCTTTAGTACCTGTAACAATTTCGTTATTCCAACATCCCAAATCTCCACTTTCAAATGATTCTTTATAAGGGAAAGTTACAACCACATCACAAATTGTCATAACTGTAATAGTGCGATACATAACCAAACCATCGCAAACTGGAGCAACACGAACATCGTATTTCGTGCCAGATAATAGATTGTTAATAGTAAAGTTGTTATTTTGGGTTATACCTGCTGAAGACCACACATCGTCATTATTCAGTTTGTATTCAACAGTGAAACCAGATTCACTAACACCCTCCCAGTTGATTTCAAGAGAATTTATTGTAACATTTGTTAATGAGAGGTTTGATACAGAATTACAATCCGGTTTTTCTAACAATGACAACTCGTAAATATAAACTATATCACCATAATTGGGAGCATTAGACAATGTTTTTATAGCAATGTATTCTCCTGTTCCTGAGTAGTTTTCAAAAGAGATTTCAAAATCTTGAGGTGTTGTTGTGAAACTGTTTATAGTGGCCACATTAGTAAATGTAGATGCTTCTTGAGGGTTTGTCATAACACCTATTTCAAGAGAAGCATTGCCGTAACCCATCAATGATTGTGCATTCAGAGATAAAATAACATCTTGAAGATTTATAGAGTCAATATCTATTCTTTGCAGAACAGCATAAGAGTTTGAATAATTCAAATCAAAAAACAGGTATGGATTTTCAACTGCTTCATAAACTAAAGGATATTGATTCTGAGAAATTCTGTTCCAACAAACTGGCAGCGGAGCGATATTTGTTCCACCAATATTGTTAGATTCAAAATTCCATGTGTGTGGCAACGAAGCGATAGGATAACAATCTGTAGAGAATATTTTTTCGGTACTTACTGACGACTCTTCTTCTTCACTGCATACAGAAACCACATACCAAGAGTATTTTGATGCAACTTCAAGATTCTCAAGATAATACGTTCCATCTTCATCTAAAACAACTTCCACAACTGTATAATCCAAATCGGTTGATTTCTTGTAATACAATTTATATAGCTCTGCATCGGCAGTCCAAGACAGCACTGCGTCTGTTTGTCCAACGCTCACCACCTGTAAATCTTCCGGGCTCATACATGATGGTACAAAATCAACCACTACATCATCCAAATACCAAGATAAACCAAAACTGTTGTAACAACGGAAAACTATAAAATTGTTACTACCTTGAAGTTGAGCGTTTTCAAAAGAAATTGTGAATTTTTGATAATTAGCAACATCATAATCTGTTGCGTTTATTGTTTGCAACAGCTCGAAGGTTGAATTATCGTCAAGATTTGACATTAAGCCAACCTCTACTCTTCCGTAATCAGTTGAATTATTCATTGGACGCAAATAAAATTCGAGACTCAAATCTTGAATTTCAGCATCAAAATTCGGTAATGCAAAAATATTGGCATGACCTGAATTCAAATGTGGTTTCAAATTGAAAGATTTATCCCCTCCATGTGAATATGCTGGAGTAAAACTTACAGCAGGAAATGTTTCATACCCCTCTTGATACGATTCAACGATTACCCAGCAGTCTGGTACTGATTGCTGGTAATTGTTTTCAAAATCCACAATATATGGCAGTGAATCTGTTTGAATTGGCATACAATATGTTGTAAATGTTTCAACAACACTGTTAATAAGTTGATCTTCACAATCAGCTGCAACATACCAATTATATGTGGTTGATGGATTTAACCCTTCTAAAACATAAACACCATTGTCGTCTAAATCAGCGTAAGTTTCAATGTATTCTGTTGCAGAGGCTTCCTTGAAATAGAGTATGAAATTCTCTGCTGTTGAAACCCACGATAACTGTGCGGATGTTGGATAAATCATTGAAGAAAGTTCAATAGGTTGAGAACAATCAGACATTTGATTTAAGAAAAGACTGTCTATGTATAGATTATTTTCTAAGTTATCATACTTAATTGCAATATAAACACCCTCTCCTTGATATGAATTAAAAGGTACTAAGTATGATGTATATTGGTCTGTTGGTGTTATTGTATAAACTGGTTCAAAAGTATCCTGATTTGATGGATCGGTCATCACACCAATGATTAAAGAAGAAGGAGTGCTGTATTGAGATCTTGCCATAAAAGACATATACAACGAGTTGATAGGATAGAGATCTTTGTCAATAGGAGGAAGTGTGGCTGTTCCTGACTGTGAATAATCCCAATACAACATTTTTGTGCCTTGATAAGCAGAGTTCTCTGAATTATAGACATACGGATTATTTCCGTTCACGCGCATCCAACACTGCGGTAGAGGGTTAGCGGTGGTTCCAGATGTATTATTCTCTTCGAAAGTCCATGTTAATGGAAGTTCGCTCACATATTGACAAGGAGTTGTAAACGTATTTACAGTACTTACATATACTTCATCTTCGCATTCAACTTTCACATACCAATTATAGATTGTCTTAGGTTCAAGGTCTTCAAGCAAGAAATAGTCATCTTCTAAATACACATCAATAGAATCATATTCTGAGGCGTAGTTTGGTTTGTAAAATATGCGACACATCTCCATAGAGCCAGTCCATGATAGTTTCGCAGAGTTTTGAGTGATTTCAGAAGCAACTAAATTATTTGGCTCACCGCAATCTGGAATCTGTTCTATTTTGAGATCATCAACATACCATCTACCTCCAGAAGTTGCATCACATAAGAAAACTATATGATTATCATTGCCTTCTAATAGTGTAGATTCAAAAGAAACAATATATTTTACGTATTCTGTATTTTCTAAATCGGCAGCTGATACAGTTTCAACAACTTCAAGAGTGTTAATGTCGTTAATATCCGACATTAAGCCAATTTTCACACTTCCGTAGGTCATTCCGTTATAGGCAGGTTTCATAAAAAAGCTGACACGAAGATCGTGAATGTCCATTCCAACTTTGGGGAGAGCAATTAAATTGGTTTCACCATAATTGGTGTATGCTGAAAGTGCCAAACTTTTTTGTCCTGAGTAGGCATAAACACTGCTACTATAGACTGTTGGAAAAGTTAGACCATTATAATTTGTATATGTTTCTACGGGCACCCAACATAGAGGCAACGAGTTAGCATCAACACTTTCAAAATCCATTGTGTATGGTAGTTCATCAGAATAAATTTCAGTGCATTCTGTATTGAAATTAGACTTCGCACTTGCAATTGTAGTTTGGTCATCACATAATGCTTCAACAAACCATTCATAGTTTCTTCCAGAATAAAGATTTTCTAAAACATAACCTGATTCTCCGAGTGTAACATTTTCGATTATTTCATAATCTTCATTATCATATCTATAATACAAATTGAAGAGAGATGCATCGGAAGTCCAAGTTAAAATTGCTGAATCATAAGTGATATATGTTGCAGTAAGATTTGTTGGGCGCTGACAACCAGGAATCAATTCTATAGTAACATCATCAAGAAATGTGGTAGAATAATCGTCTTCAGATGTTGGCACACTGCGAAGTGCTATATAGGAGCCGTGATTTTCATATTCTTGAAAATCAACTTCATACATTGTTTGTTGTTGTCCTATACTATCAATAGTTTCAACAATTGTAAACGTTGACTCATCTGTGGGATCTGTCATCAGTCCAACTTGTAGAGTTCCATTAGCATTGTCGTTGTAAGCTAAGAAAGAAACCTGCAAGGTATTCATCGGATTAGCAGCAACATCCACCGCTGGAAGTGCCACATACTTTGTAGAACCAGGATTATCGTAATCATAGTTTAAAAATTCCAATACCTTACCTGAACCTTCGTTATAAACATAAGGTGAAGCTACTCCAGCTTGACGTGTCCAACAGTATGGAAGTGGGTATGGAGATCCTACGTTTCCTTTCTCAAAATCCCAAACCTTAGGCAATTGAGTTATTGGTTCACACTCCGTCATGAAAATCTCAACACTGGATTCAATGATACTATCTCCGCAAACAGCTCCAACATACCAATGATATATTGACGAACTATTGAGATTTTCCAAAAGGTAAAAACCTTGGTTATTCAAACTAACATCATAGATTTCAGTGTATTCTAACTCAGAATCTTCTCTGTAATAAATATTGAACACAGAACCTGTTGAATTCCATGATAATTTAACCCCGTCATCATCTATATTTGCAGAAAGACTGCTTGGCTGAGAGCAATTAGGAATCTCATCAACAACTATATCGTCAATATAAACATAATCACCGTTATTGATGGCTTTAAGTGCTATATAGCCACTTTGTAAAGTAACTTCAGCAAACGAAACATCATATTTTTTGTAGTTATTCACAAGATTTGCCGTATATACAGGTATAAAAGTTGATGCGTCGCTAAGGTCTGTGATTATTCCAACTTCAACTTTAGAGTTACCATTATAATTGCGTCCATAGAATGATACTTGCAGAGTATTAAAAGGATAGGTTTCATTATTTACTGCTGGCAAAACAGCAATAACATCACTTGGGTTTTGCATCCACAACAAGACATTGCTTTCACTATATGAATTATAGTTGTTTACATAAGGATTAGTGGTTGCGCCCACCCTCTGCCAACAGACTGGAAGAGGTGATGAACCAACAGAGAGAACATTTTCAAAATTACAGTTATATGGAAGCTGTTCTATAATTTCGCACTCGGTATTAAAAAGAACGCTATTGCTCCATGGACTTTCACCATCTGAGTCGCCGCAATCAGCTTTAACTCGGGCAGTATAACCCATTCCTGATTGAAGATTTTCTAAAACGATGGTATTTGTATTAGTTGTTTGGCTTTCTGCGATACTCCAATCTGTTTCACCAAAAGGAAGATATTCAACGATAAAAGTTTGCGCATTAGAAATAGCATCCCAAGAGATAGTAGCAGTGTTTGTAGTTGAAATTTCAAAAGTTAAATTTTGAGGTTTAACACATGTTGGAATTGGTTCAACAAGAACGTCATCCACGTAATATCCTGTACCACCATTATCAACAATATGAAAAGCTATGTAAATAGACTGACCTGTATATGCCGATAAATCAATCTCCACAAGATTGAAAGTATTGCCAGGAGTAGGAGCAGTAACAGTATGAATAGGTGTAAAATCAGATAAATTGGTTCCAGTAGTGGAAACCTCAACAGTAAATACGGTTTGTGTTGCATAAGTCGGAAAATCTGCTGCCACATAGAAACTCAGTTGAGAATTTTCAGACAGAGCTATTTGTGGTGTAATCAGATAACCATTTCCAGCATATTGATACTTATGATATGCTGACAACGTACCAGAATGGCTCTGAGTATTAGAGCTGTTCCAGTTAAAAGAAGAGGTACCAGCAACCACCCAGCCTGAAGAAGGAAAAGTGGATGAGTCAAAGTTCTCAGATAAAATTGGCTGAGAAATTGCTGTTAGCGTAGCTAACACACTTACCAAAAGCAGTAATAATTTTTTCATATAACAATTTGTGTTTAATAAATATGTGTTAAAATAGATATTTTAAAAAAAAGCTCGCGAAATTAGGGTTTAAACAATTAGCTCACCTCATCTGAGAAGCAAAAGTTTTCAACATTTTGTTAACAGGTAAAAATCTATTACTGTCCGCTAAAAACAAAAAATAGGTTTTTCGTAGCCGTAACCCTCAGTAAACCAGTGCTGGCGATTTAGACTGACGGTTCCCCCCCCTGAAATTCAAACTCCAGATGCTTTCGATTTTTTTTGGTTCAAGAGAACCGCTGGATTTTGTTATGCTTTCTTTTGGGTTATTACAGCAATCGTACATCTGGTAGTCCGACATTGCTTGGACAGCGCGGGAGCCTTTTTCATGAACTGACATATATTGCAATCAGATCCTATAATACGTTATGACGATTCGCTACAAAAATTTCCATTTGAGGTTTTAGCGGACAGCA
>CADBTU010000043.1 GCA_902797625.1 uncultured Bacteroidota bacterium
CCATGAGATTTCAGCAGAATAAGCTGTAATATTTTCTTTTACCAGATTTGAAACTGGATGGCATGTTGCATCTGATGACTCGATAGTGATTTGAATATCAGGATAGTAAGTGTTAATATAATTGTAGGTTGTTGTTGTTAAAAAATTAAAAGGGTCAATATCACTTGCATAGGAAAGCGAACGGTTGTCGGAAACTTGTGTAGATTGCCAATACTGATTATTGCCTTCATCTGAACCATTATCCACAAAGGTTATCACTAAGTTGCCTCCCGAATATTCGAATGGTGTTTCCAATATAATATCAGACCATTCGTTTTGGGTTATCTGCCAAGTACCATTGTAAACTTGAGTAAACTCTGAAGCGGGCAACCCATCTGATGACGAAAAAAATGAGTTCTTTTGTGTTTCAGCCATATATACAGTGATGTTTCTACTTGCAGATTTTTTCAACTGCTTATAACTGATTGTCGTAATATTCCCTGTCGAACCTATATCTTCAGCAAGATATATTGTTTGAGAGGCACTGTTTGAAAACCAAAGGTGAAGCGGAACTCTGTTGTTCGATGAATTGTAATTACTCGAACCAATTGTTATAACTTCTTGGGCTACTCCGCTAAAGCTCACAATTATGAGCATTAGCAAAAATAATAGATTTTTTTTCATTGTTGTTTGAAATTTTGTTATGTTATTTTAAAATATTTTTCCGATGTATATATATTGCAAAATGGCTGCAAAAATACATTTTCTTTCACATGATGTTAGGAAATCTTTATAAAAAAAATGTGCCGCTTTTTGGCAGCACATTTTCTCGGTGACCCCTGCAGGATTCAAACCTGCAACCTTTTGATCCGTAGTCAAATACTCTATTCAGTTGAGCTAAGGGGCCTCACTCAAAAGAGCGTGCAAAGATACACTTTTTTTAATATCAACAATACTTATATATTTTTTATTTTTATCAAACCTATTTTGATGCCCTAAAAACAATTTTTTTATACAAACATTTACAACAACAACTATCTTTATATCAATAATTTAATTATTATTGATGGTAAAAGATAGTCAATCTTTAACACATCTTACTGAGTGTCCATAACATTTGTAATCTAGATAGTTATATATATCCGTTTTGAAATCATAGATAATGGCACACCAAGCTTCAATTTTATTAAATGGTGTAGAAGTCCAAAAGAGAGCTTGCTGAGTTGAATATCTATAACCATCTTCTGTATAAGACCCAGCAGGAACAGCCTCAAAACCTCCAATATCTCTGAGATTTACAGTATATGGCTCCCATAGCTGAGATATCGCTTTCATTTTCTCTCCTGCAATACCTGTGCCCCCCAAGTTATGAAACAACGTCTCCCACTCTGAAATATTAGGTATATGCCAACCTAAGGGACATATTCCTCTGTGATATAATTCTGGCTTTGAACTTTTGTAATGATTGTCGTAAACATCCATTGCAGCAGCCCAATTGTACAAAATTCCATACCGTTGAATTATCGGATTAGCATAATAAGCCGAATATAAAGGTTGTGAAGATGTAAAAGAAGGGTCTCTTCTCCAAATTTTTCCTGTCGGTGAAGATTTACATCTCATATTCTCAGCCATCCAACATTGTGAACCAATTTTTACTGTGCGGTAAACGTTCCCTTCGTGGTCTTTAACTATTGGTGAGTCAAGACAAAAAGAGCAAACATTGTCTGCCTTATTTTGTGCTGGCAGACAAAAATAAAATGCAAATACAAAAAATATAAGGTGCAAGAATTTCATACAAAAAGATCTTTAAGATCCTTACTTTGTAAGAGATTCGAATTTATCTAAGTTTTTGAGAGCAATGGCGGTGCCGCGAGCAACAGCGCGCAAAGGGTCGTCAACCACGTGAACAGGAAGTTGTGTAATCTTGCTAATACGTTTATCTAAACCACGCAGTAATGAGCCACCACCAGCAAGATATATTCCTGTTTTATAAATATCTGCCGACAGTTCTGCAGGTGTAATGTTAAGAGCCTGCATAACAGCCTGTTCTATTGCACTTATAGAATTATTAAGAGCTGTTGATACTTCTTGATAATTGACTTGGATGCTTCGAGGAATACCTAACACAAGGTCGCGACCAGAAACCATATATGCATCTGGTGGATTGTCAAGTTGTGTAACTGCTGCACCAACATTCTTTTTTATTTGTTCGGCTGTTGGAAGACCTATAGCAAGGTTATGCTCACGGAGCATAAACTGCTGAATATCACTGTTTAGTCTATCGCCTGCAACTTGAACTGAAGTTTTAGCAGCAATAGACCCTAAAGCAATAACTGCAACTTCACTTGTACCGCCTCCAATATCAATAATCATATTTCCATTGGCATCCAACACGTCTATTCCGCTTCCAATTGCAGCGGCCATAGGCTCATAAATAAGTCTAACTTCTTTTGCACCAGCTTGTTCAGCTGACTCACGCACCGCTCTTTCTTCTACCTCAGTAATACCTGAAGGAATACAGATTACCATCTTCATAGCAGGAGAAAAGAATTTACCTGCCATATTAGTCATTTTTATAAACTCACGAAGCATGAGCTCAGCGGCCTGGAAATCTGCAATAACACCGTTTTTTAGAGGTCTTATGGTTACTATATCACCAGAAGTTTTACCTTCCATCATAAGTGCTTTCTTTCCTACTGCAACAACTGTCTTGGAGCGAAAATTCATTGCAATAATTGACGGCTCATCAACCACAACCTTGTTTTCATGCAAAATTACAGTATTGGCTGTGCCTAAATCTATTGCTATCTCTTTGGTAAACAATGAAAACAAACCCATTTCAAGTATTTAATTTTAAATTTTGCAAATGTATAATTTTTTTTTCGCTTTTACGATTTTTCTCTACCAAATGTTACATTTTTTTAGAAATCATATCCTTTTATCTCTCCGTGAGGATGAATTATGGTATATTTTGTAAAGCGTTCATCTGCATCAAAACCGTCTCCATAGTTAATAGAACCATCTTTTTTTACTTGCTTTACCTCTTTTTTTGAATAAATTTTATGTAATCTCTGATCCCATATAACTTCTTCTGTCATAACCGAATCCCCTGAAGATAAATCATATATCACAACATTATCTTTTGCAATATACAAACTATTATTAATTTGATTAGCATAATCAGCAGTAATAATAGCTTGTTGCTGTCCATAATCGTTAAAAGATATTACTTTTACTCCTTTAGGAAAATCGGCGAAAGTAGAATCTTCACCATAATAACGGTTCAACATTGGTGTTGTGAGAATAAAACTAATTCTCCCTGAATCACTAACTGTAATAGTCATATTTTCGGCAGATTCATCAGGAAACTTACCTTCATATTCTAAAAGTTCAGCACTTCCTTTATTACCTGCACATGCTACAAAAAGCATCATAACAACCACGGCTGCTATGATGCTTTTATAAATGTTTTTATGTTTTATAAACATTTGTTTACCTTACTGTAGTGTTTTCTTGTATCCAACAACCAACGTGATAAGAAGCTCCACTTGAAAGTCCACGTTTGAAAAGTTCATCTTTACTTGGGAATATTAATTTACCTCGCTTTGTATTGGCTTCGCTTGCGCAACTTGGATCAACTGCTGCTGCTTTCGCGTACTTGTCGGCTGCTGCCCAAGTGTATGCACCTGGCACTTGTTCATCTGCACACCTTCCACCAGAATTTGCATAAAGGTCACCTATGAGAATGTATGCCTTACCCATATTAGGTTTAGATTTTAGAGCTTCGTTAGCCGCTGCGCGAGCTTCCGAGAATGAACCTTTCATACGATAAGCTAATGCTATCATATAGTTCGATTCTGCTTTCTGTTCGTGTGTCTCTCCTAAATCTGCAGACTCTTTAAGATAGTTGATAGTCTTTGTAAAATCATCGTTACTTTGAGATTTGATATAGTTTTGGAACATAAGATTACCCATAATGAAAGCTGAATTTCTGCTTGGGCTTGCTTGGTGTAATATTGCAAGGGCTTCTTGGAAAATAGGACTGCTTGTACAACCGCCCTTGAACATAGTGTTCACCATTTTACTAACTGCTGAAAGATTGCCTTTTATCTCATCGAATTTCTTTGTATAGAGGGCTTCCAAAACTTCACAAGATGCGTAAGATGTTACAGCTTTTTCAATTTTCGAGAGAGTCTTACGTGAGTTTGAGATAAGTTTTGATTGACGTGCTGAATCTGCTATAAAACGCTTAGCCTGCTTGTCGAAAGTCATACGATCTATGCTTCCATTATCTAATTGTGCTTGTAAAGCTTCCAACTCTTCAATATCTTTTTCGTATGCTTTTGTAGCATTCAAAATTGAAAGGTCAATATAGTCGGTTGCACGCTCATAAGCTTCAATAACTATAGAGGTATCGCGTTGAGCTTTTGTTTTATTTTCGGCTAATTGGAAATACGTATCCCAAACTGCTGGTTGTGTATTCTCTTTTTCCATCTCAACAGATTGAACGAACCATTCGTATGCTTGTTCATATTGTTTTTTTCTATACCTCATTGTGTTATAGGCCTTTAGTCCCAGGCCTGAACCTGGCGTAAACTTATCTGGAAAATAAGTACTACGAACATCAAAAGTATAGAATAAAGAATCTATTAGTATCTCACGACGTGCTGAATCTTTTTCTTCTTTAATGAGATATTGAAACAGAGTTTGAGCATTTGTGTAAATACCGTCCCATGAACATGGACTATTTTTAATTACATATTGCCAAGCTTCGTAAGCTTCAACATAGTTTTTTGAGTTAAAAAAAGTTCTAAAATTTGTGATTTGCTCTAAGCATTTCAACGAATCTGCTTCGTTGGCGCCATATTTAAAAGTGCACGGTTTCTGTGCATAAGCGAAGAAACTCACCAAAATCACTGTTCCGATAGCAATTAACTTTTTCATTTTTTATGGAATTTATTATTTAATCTAATTTAACTCTTTGATACCAACGTTCTTGAAGTGTGAAACAGAGCGAGAATCTGAAATAATTCTGACGAATTAAATCGTTTGCTAAAGTTCCTATCTTCCCATATTCAAACATAAAATTTACTGAAGAATGGGTGTTGAATGTATTTAGTGGTATTCCTACGCCCACACAGACTCCTAATTCTGAAATTGGTTTATTTTTAATCAAGAGCTCCCCTGTAGAATATTTTCCTCCAGCCCTAAAAGCCATCCTTCTAAA
>CADBTU010000044.1 GCA_902797625.1 uncultured Bacteroidota bacterium
ATTTAATTTATCACCAATTAAAATAGTATTTTCGCAAACTAAAACCAAAATTTTTTATTTATGAAAAAAACATTTATATCTGTAATATTCATTTCATTAGTTCTTGTATTATCTTCTTGCAAAAAAGAAAATATAGGAATCTTCGCACCTCAGAAAAAAATCAATAAGATTTTTTTGAAATATGGAACAACTGATGTTCTAAAAGAAGAATGGTTTTGGAATAATGGACTTCTTACGAGAATAGACTACTATAAATCTAATGGTCTTACTTTAGATTATTCTGAATTTTTTACCTATGAAAACAATAGAATCATTGAAGTTTCTGCTAAAAATGAAAAACTAAATTATTGCTATGATGATAATAAACTTACCAAAATCAACTACTACTATGGCAATCAATATATGGAAAACTATGAATTGATTTATGACAAAAATGTTATAAAGAAAATTATCATTTCAATAGAAAACGATATAGATAAATCAGAGGAACGCCTATTGTCGCCATTGAAAAAAATCGACCCTTCTTTAAATATATCTGAGATTTTTGTGAATAATGGTGATACTAAAGGATTAAAAAGGGGAGAAATCAAACTTTCTTGGTCTGATAACAACATTGTGCGTGTTGATATTGATAGAGATGTGTTGTTTCCTTTATCCGTTTATTCTACTACGTACAATTACACCTACGACACGCAAAAAAATCCTTTTGCAAATCGCCTTTCTTATAATATCAACAATCTTTTTGATGAAACTTTTATCAATGGAGGTCTTGAAAAAAATAATATTCTAAGCTCTCACAAAACTACCTATAACAGTCTTACTTCATCTTATGAAACAGAATCTTGGACTTACGATTACGAATATAAAAACAAGTATCCAATCTCAATAAAAACAACATATACCACTCCACGCGGAATCTCTCTAAAAAAAGATGAATATGTAATTTCATACTACTAATTTATCTAAAAATGACACTTTCTGAACAAAAAACATCTGATTTATATTATTACTATCTTGAAAATGGATTTAAAAACTCTGTTATTTCTATAGTAAATTCGTTAGGAATTAGTAATAAAACATTTTTTAATCGTTATGGAAATAAGAATAACTCCATAAGGCTTGCTTTTAAATACTGGTTTAAAGTGCTTGAAAACAGATGGTTTGAAATACAAAAACATTGCAATAATGCTATCGAAGAACTTGTAATGTTTATGTACACAACAAAAAAAACTATGACCGACGAGCACTATTATTATGGTTTCATTCAACAAGATAGAAAGTTTTTAGAAGATGAAACATTCTTCAAGAATACACTTATCTCTATTTTAGATAGAGGTAAACAAAAATTTTATATACACGACACTCTTGACGTTGATACTTATTCCGATTTTCTGCTTAACAACCTTTTTTTAATTGATGTTGATGAAGAAAAACGACCAGAAATGCTAAAATACGTTTTATATGCTGCACTCACTGAACGAGGTATGGAAATTTTAGATGAGACACCTTTCGGCAACCATTAAACTTTTAACTCTCTCTAATGTATATTTCTACCGAAAATATTTATCTTTGCTGCCAATTTAAATTGAGATGAGAAAATTAGTTGTTATATTATTCATCGTTTTGTCAACTATTTCGCTAAAAGCGAGTTATCTGCTCATTCCTATGGATATGACTCAAAGCAATCACCTTAAAGCATACGGCATTGCCTATTTTGCTGTAGCTGGTCAAATTGAGATGAGTTGGCTGCTAAACTATCGCGGTGGTAGTTTTATGTGCTCTTATAATAGCTCTATTGAAAATGAGTGTGTTATCCGTGGCGTATCTTATGAAATTATTGCAGACATTCAGGCTACGCAAATTCTCAACGAAATTGCAACTGTAGAAAATAACATGAACGAAATTCGATTAACGAAAGAACCTAAAATAGCCGTCTATTCTCCTAAAAATAAACTTCCTTGGGATGACGCCGTTACTCTCGTCTTAACCTACGCTGAGATTCCTTATACTGTAATTTATGATGAAGAAGTTATAAAAGGTGAACTACCTAAATATGATTGGTTGCACCTACACCACGAAGACTTTACTGGGCAATATGGTAAATTTTGGGCTAACTACAGAAATGCTAAATGGTATCAAGATGACGTGAGAGAAAACGAAGAGCGCGCCGCACAATTAGGATTTTCTAAAGTTTCACAAATGAAACTCGCCGTCGTTAAAGGAATCCGAGATTTTGTAGCTGGCGGCGGTTACCTCTTCGCTATGTGCTCTGGACCTGATAGCTACGACATAGCCTTGGCCGCTGATGGTATCGATATCTGCGAACAAATGTTCGACGGCGACCCTATGGACCCTCAAGCTCAAAGTAAACTTAACTACAATAACTGCTTTGCCTTTACCGATTTTAAAATTGAAACTAACCCCTACGTGTACGAAGTTTCTAATATCGACATCAATCCTTCACAACATCTAACTAATAAATCTAACGACTATTTTACCCTTTTTGAATTTTCAGCAAAATGGGACCCTGTTCCTACTATGCTATGCCAAAACCACTTACAAGTTATTCCTGGTTTTATGGGACAAACAACAGCCTTTAGAAAAGAGGTTATTAAACCTACTGTAACAATATTAGGTGAATGCGCTTTCTTTAACGAAGCTCGCTATATACACGGTGAATACGGAAAAGGAACATGGACTTTCTACTCTGGGCACGACCCAGAAGACTATCAACACCTTGTTAATGATGCCCCAACAGACCTTAACCTCTTCCCTAACTCCGCTGGCTACCGACTAATTCTCAATAACGTACTATTCCCCGCAGCAAAAAAACAACAACAAAAAACTTAGTTAACTACTTTGATACAAAAAAATTATCTTTGTACTTCTGTTTGAAAAAATTAAATAAAATGAGAAATAAAACCATAGCATTATCATTACTTATTGTATTTCAAGTGTTTACAATAAAAAATTTTCAGTTGTCAGCTCAAAAAATAAAATCTACTGATGTTCCTGAAGATGTTATGTCAACTTTTGACGAACAATATTCTTACATGAAAGTTAGTGGCTGGCAAATCGAAAACGATAATTATGTGGCATCAGTAAAAGATGGCTCTACTAATGGTAAAGTCTATATCTCTAAAAATGGCGATTGGGTTCGTACTATCTTTTATGTTCCATCTCGTGAATTACCTTCTTCTATCACCGATTTTGTTAAAAACAACTATCCTGATTTCATCATTAGCGTTAGTTGCCTTGAAGAAAGAGAAAACGAAAATACCCACTACTACTTGGAAGTTAAGAAAGATGGCATCGGTAATAAACCCTCTGTTCTGACTTTCTCTTCAACTGGTGCTAATAAACTGCTCTCCCGAATAGACCCAGATGATTTTGTAGATCCTACTAAAGAACAACCAGATAAAGTTTCTATAGCTAAAGCTGCAGCTGAAGAACGACAAGCCGCTAAAAATGAAGCTGCTAAAAAAGCAGCTGAAGAAAAAGCAAAAGCCGAAGCTGAACGCATTGCCGCTGAAAAAGCAAACAAACAAACTCAAACCGCTCAATCTGCCACTAAACAAAGTCAACCTCAAAAAACCGAAAAACCTAAAAAAGAAAAACCTGAACCCGTTGTTAAAGATGAACATGGTAATATCGCTATTAAAGCAACATCTGTTCCTGACGTGGTTTCAAAAGCCTTAGTCAAAAAAGTTCTTCACCCTGCTGAATTAAATTGGTTTCTCGTTGATAGTATGTATATTGCACACTGCCTAAACCAAGGTAAAAAAACCGTTGTATATATCTCCCCAAAAGGATTCTGGAATAAAACCTTGACAATTATGCCAGAAGAGTCGGTAACAGGACTCATGTCTAAACATCTTAATGATTTCTATCCTGGATGGAAATTCAAAAATGCTGTTAAAGAACAACGTTCTGATAAAAATGATAAAACAATGGTTGAGTTCTATGAAAAAAATAACTATAAAGCAAAACTCATAACTACAGTTTTTTTTGATAAGGCTGGAAAACTTATCCGCACAATAGACCCAGACTACGAACTCGGTACCTCAAAACAAGAAAGCTCAGATGATGATGCCCTTAACAAATACTACGAAAAAATGAATATGAGTTTAGAAAATGATAACTCAAAAAATATCCCAGATAATATTGCAGCTACATTCAAAGTTAAATACCCAAAAGTTACTAATGTTGAATGGGAAGAAGATGATAATATGAATTATCTTGCAAAATATTACACAACTCGAGGAAAAGAAATTTGCGTTATTAATAGATACGGTGAAATAGTTGAAACTTGGCTTTTGGGTAAAAACGACAACCTCTCAGCTACAATTCAAGATTATCTGAAAAAAGAGTATAAAAACTATAAACTTAAAGAGTTCTATACCGTTAAAAAAATTGCAGAAAAGATCACTGCTTACAAAGTCATCGTAGCTGATAAAAAATCGCAAACTGAAGAAGAATTATGGTTTAACCTTTCTGGCAAACCAATTGAAATGTAAATCTGTATGAAGTATCTCGAGATAAAATTAAATATCACCCCAGCTGAACCATGGAAAGAAATCTACACTTCGTTGATGGCTGAAGCTGGCTGCGATAGTTTTATGGATGGCGACTCTGAAAACGAACTTCTTTGCTATTTACCAAAAAAAGATTTTCAAAAAGACCTATTTGATGATATACTCCAAAATCCTGAATTTCCAGAAGTTACAATTTCTTACTCTGTTACTGAAATGGAAGATAAAGATTGGAATGCTACTTGGGAAGCCAACTACGAACCAGTAATGATTGATGATAAATGTTACATTCGCGCTCCTTTTCACCAGCCAGCTACAAATTCTGAATTCGACATCGTGATTGAACCAAAAATGTCGTTTGGCACCGCCCATCACGCCACAACCGCACAAATGATTTCCTACCTCTTAAGTACTGATGTTTCTGATAAATTTGTCTTGGATATGGGCTCTGGAACCGCAGTCCTCGCAATTCTTGCATCTCTCAAAAATGCAAAAGAAATTACAGCTATCGATATAGATGAATGGGCATTCCGCAATGGCATCGAAAATGCTAAACATAATAATTGTTCCAATATAAAAGTTCTACTCGGAGATGCTTCTCTGCTTGGAAGTGAAAAATATGACTTAATCCTCGCCAATATTAATAGGAATATCCTTCTTCAAGATATTCCTCAATATACTAAATGTATGAACGAAAAAGCAGAATTACTCCTCAGCGGCTTCTACATTGAAGACCTTCCCGCTATTAGATATTGTTGCGCCCAAAACGGATTAAAATACATCGACCATAAAGAGCGTAATAAATGGGTTGCTGCTCACTTCTCAAAAATTTAACTCTGGGAAAAGCTGTTTCCAAATATTTTCATCTTTATAATACACATCTTCTCTATATTGTACTTCACCTTTTTCATCTACAAAACAGGTGAAATATTCTATAAATAACGGTATTCTTTTCTTTAATGAAACTCCTGTGGGACGTAACTTACGATAAAACTTTTTATCATAATCGCTCAAACTTTCATAGTACTCCTGCTCTTTCTGCTCTCTCTCTTCTAAATATTCCTCACCTTCTTGTGTTTTGGGTGATTCTCCAAGTACTATATGAAGTCGCTCCACATAGTTTGTATCAAAATTGTTTACCTTATAAATCCACTCTACTAAATCCAATGGATTCTCTATACGTACACAACCATGACTTAGAGCTCTACGACGACGTTTGAATGCTCCTTTATTATTAGTATCATGCAAATAAACAGACTCGGAGTTTGCAAAAACAAATTTTACCTGCCCCAAAGCATTGTAAAGTCCTGATGTCTGATATAAACGATATGGAATGTTCCCTCTATTTACTTTTTTCCAGTTTATTGAATCTGGTATTACATATTTTCCATTTCTAATATCTTTTATGTATATATGCTCCTTATTTATACACGCCGTGTTACTTTTTACTAATTTCGGATAATACTCGTTTTTAATAATATCATACGGAATATTCCATTCGGGATTTAATGTGAGTGATGTTATTCTGCTGTAAAGAAGCGGAGTTTCCGCCTTATATGGTAAAATAATTCCATCTTTATGACGAGATGGGATATTTTCTGGATTCTGCGTCTTTCCACAACAAATTTTGTTTTTTAATACTACAGAATCTTTTTGAAAAACATAATAATGATAATCTGGAATATTAACCCAAATATATAAAGTATCATCTGTTTTTTTATTTACTGTTTTCCATCGCAAACGCTCTAAATTAGCACACAATTTTTTTATATTATCTTCGGGATGATTTATTATATAAATTGCTTCTTCTTCTATTTTTTCGTCAGGAATTGCATGACACCTGCCAAATTCTGTGAAAAATTTATCAATACTATCTTTGAAATTATTAAAATTTGAAGGTGTTTTCACTCCAAACGCATTAAAACGATTGTAAATATTTCTTAAAAGCGTAGAATCTGTATTCGTTTTATCTCTAAAATTATTTGGAATTGTATCTATAGTACTATTTTTCAAATCTATCAATGCTTTTAACCTCTCTTGAAATGTTATATATTCAGAATTTGTAGGCTGTTGTTTCCTCAGAATTGAGCTAAAATTGTCAATATTTGACAATACACTCTCAACAAACTCTGAATTTGGTTTTTCAACATCATAGTACCATTTTATGCCATAAATTTTTTGAGGTTCTGTTGCACCAAAACTCATAGATTTAGCATATTTTACATAATTATCCGTAAGATATCGTTCTATAGAGTACAAAACCGAGTATAAAGAATCGTTATTAGGTATGGAATGCTGTTTAAGACTTTTTATTAGATTTGATATTTCCTCTTTTTTAAAATAATTTGGAGAAATACCGTGAAAAGTAGCATTTTCAAAAAAGGTTAGTAAAGTGTCAACTTTTTTCTCTTGAAGACCATTTTTAGTCCATACTGGTTCGAAATGTCGGCTATTATAAAAATCCCGCACTATGGGAGCAAAATCAATAGTATCGACTTCATTTTGAAGTTTTACTTTAATATATTCTATGTAATCATTATTGTTGAAATGCGAATAATTATTAAACCAATGCGGCTTAGATTGAGTACTTCCAACGTTATTGCAGCCCCAAAAAAGAAATGTCAATAAAAGAATAATGATATTAAAAGATATTTTCATTATTTAACACTCAATGTTTCTCTTATTTTAGCTGTAAGAATATCAATACCAATATTATTATGACCACCTACAGGAATAATAATATCTGCAAGGCGCTTGGTAGGTTCAATAAATAGCTCGTGCATAGGTTTCACAAAATTTCTGTAATGTCGTATTGACTTGTCTAAACCGCGCCCACGCTCAATAACATCACGAGTTATAATTCTTATGAGGCGCTCGTCTGCGTCAGTATCAACAAAAATTTTAATATCAAGTATATCACACAACTCTGGATTTGTGAATATTAGAATACCTTCAACAATCAATACTTCTGCTGGATGAATAGGAATTGTCTCTTCACCACGCCTACACGTAACGTATGAATATGTCGGCATCTTAACGATTTCTCCTCTTTTAAGCCTACTTACATGATCTACGAGTAGCGGAAATTCTATAGCCGATGGATGGTCAAAGTTTATCTGTTCTTTTTCAGCCTGCGTTAGCTCCCCATTATCTCTGTAATAAGCGTCTTGAGAAAGAACGCTTACATGGTGTTTAGGAAACTGATTCACTATTTTTTGCACCACTGATGTTTTCCCTGAACCTGAACCTCCAGCAATACCTAATACTAACATATTGATACTTTTTAATGATATAAGACGAAAAATTATATGGTTTGTTACAAAATATTCTTAACAACCACAAAAAAGGTCGCCAAAACAATTGAGCGACCGACATCGTTGCCCCGATAGGATTCGAACCCATACAAACAGAACCAGAATCTGCGGTGCTACCATTACACAACAGGGCAGTAAAAAAGAACGCGGCAAAGATACTATTTTTTTCTTTCCGCGCCCTCATCTTATGAAAAATCTTTTAACTTACAAAAACTACTTCGTACCAGATATATCCACTCACAACTACGGCTTTATAGTAAACGTTGTCAACTTTGTAGTATAGTGTATTGTCAAGGATAATTTCTTCATAATTACTCGGAAGTTCAGCTACACGAGCTCCAATTGGAGGTGCTACCACTTTATAGTTATTGTTATATGGAAGATAGAATGTGCCATCATCATAATAGTAGTTTACGTTTTTGTGTATTACTATCACTGGTTTCCATGTATTGAAAATTGCGTATGCTATAACTGCGCCTAAAGGCGGACGGCAAATTATGTAGTGTCCATTGATATAGCGACAGTAAACGCTATTGTAGAAGTAGTAAGGCACTCCGTGATAATACACTGGTCTAATACGTGGAGGTATGTACATGTGTCCGTTGTAATTGTGATGATTAGGGTGTACGTATGGAGTGTGAGGAGTACCGTGATGATGACCTGGCTTCCCATGTCCTTTTCCTCTGTCATCATTATTCATACTACTATTTCCTTCATTTCTTGGACCTGTTGCAACTGGTTGTGGCTGCGCTTTTCCTTGTTCTGTATAACCTCTGCGTGTAGCCGATTGCTCTGCTACTGTTCGAGGTGTTCCCACTGGCTCACGTGCAGTTGTACTTGTAACTGCTGGACGTGTTGTTGAACTATTTGTTGATAGTCTATTTGTTGGAACTTGCTTGCTTGTATTTACATTTGA
>CADBTU010000045.1 GCA_902797625.1 uncultured Bacteroidota bacterium
AAGGTCTGTTTTCGACAGTTTGTCTGTTTTCAGAAGAGCGTTTCTTGCCTTCTTTGGATGGTGTTTGATCAGAAGTAGTTTTTCTGACAGACGTAACGGTCTTAGTAGAAACGGCATTGTTTTCTGATATTGTATCGTTAATAATAGTATTGTCTTCGATAATTTGTTCAGGATTTTGAACTTGTGCTGTAGAAGTATCTTTTCTATTAAAATTTCTTTTAGAAATATAGAGAACTGTGAAGATTGTGGTGATAGATAAAAGTCCAATAACAGAAGCAACCATTATCGTTTTATTGAAACGTTGTTTTTGTAGAGTATAATATTCTCTGTCCAATTCTGAAGAGATTCTATTCCAAACATTTTTGTTTGGATGTTCTTCATAATTATTCAATATATCTTTTATATCTTTCATAATCGTTATAAATTCTATCATTCATGTTTGAGTTGTTCTGAAAGCCAAGTTTTTCCGCGCAGGAAATAAACTCGTACAGTATTTTCGTTTTTGTTAAGTTCATTAGCTATCTCTTTGAAACTCAAATCTTCTATTATTCTCATATTGAAAATAATACGCCACTCATCAGGCATTTTTTTTATTATTTCAATCAAAGCGTGAGCGTCAATTTTTGTGTATATTTTAGATTCTTCAAGATTAGGAAGCAAAGAGATATTATCTTCAATAGGTAGATTATTATAGTGTTTTTTATTTTTTCTGAAATAGTCAATTGCGGTTTTCACAATTATTGACTTCATCCAGTAAAAGAGAGAACTCTTCTTTTGGAATGTGTTTAGACTTTTGAAAATATTAACAAAACCGTCTGCAAGAATATCTTCAGCGTCGCTTTCACAATTAGAATATCTCTTACAAACAGCAAACAATGCTGGAGAAAACTTGTCGTAAAGTTTTTTTTGGCATTGCCTGTCATTTTTTAAGCAACCATCAATCAAATCTAAATCGTCCACGAAATTGTAAGTCGTAAAGAAAGAGTATTTTGTTACGCTACTACTGTATTGATTTTACAATTGCTTCAACTTCACGGATATAGTTTCGTTTATCTTCTTGTGGAGCATACACAAAGCCGTCAACAGTGATACATGAAGATTTGTCTGATGAGGTCATAGTGAAGCTATAGAAAGGTCCTCCCATTTTATCGCGCACAGAAGCCCACAGACCGCGAAGCTCAACCCCAGAATGATGGCGAATTTGAATAATAGATTCTAATGGGTAACCTTCAAGATTAGCAACGATAGGGTAGGCACCTTGCACAGCACCTTGTATATATGCTTTCGTGATTCTATTGCGTTCGGTTATAATGTTCTCTTTGTTTAATTCATAAATAGGTGATTTATAAATCATAACGAATCTATCGTTCTTGGGGGTTCTAAAACAAAGCCACAAAAAATCATCTTCTTCTCTCCCTACAAAATATCCATCAGGAATTGTCATAGAAAGACCGAACTTTTCTTTTATCTTTTTCTCAATAATAGGATTGTTGAGCTTTCGATGAGCGTTCTGGAGACGCGCCAAATCATTGTCGTATAAAACTTTAAGAATCTCATTTTGATTTTTATGGAAAATGGCGAGCATTGAATCACAATTATTACCCCTAATTTTTATCAAAATCTGTGGATTTGTTATCGGGTTTTTAGAAATATCATAACTATTGTTTGCATATTGAGTATTATAGTCGAATTGCACAATATTTCTATGTCGCATAAACGAAGCTGTGTAATCTGAGTTTGAACATTGAATGATGTCGAACATTGGTTCTATTTGATTTATGGCAGGTTGCGGAGTATGAAGCACCGATCTTATATCTGCTATCGCTGTTGCTGTCCAATATGCTGTATCAATTGCCAAAATCATTTCAGCAGCTTTACCCGTAGAAAAATTATCAGATTTTATACTACCTATTGATGATTTGTTATTGCATGATGTTATTGAAAGAAGCAACATCGCAACTATTAAAATATTTGTTTTTTTCATATTGTATAGTTAATTTTTTAATATTTTTTTATATTTAAATAATTGTTATCTTTGCACCTGCAAAGATACTATAAAAACAAAATGAATGGAAACAGAATTATTTTACAGATTAGCTTTGAATTATGTTGAAAGCTGCGGAAGATCAACACTAAAAGAGATATTGAAATATTCGGGATCAGCTAAAAATGTATTTGAAAGTCCAGAATTATGGCGAAAACAGATTAGTAATAAAAAAAATAATCACCTTAATTTGAAGATTTCTGACCAGATTCGCAAGAATGTTGAAGTTGAAATAGATAAAATGGAGAAGCAGGGAATAATGTTGTGCAACATTCTTGATTCTAATTATCCAGTTCGATTAAAAAGATGTGTTGATTCGCCGATACAATTTTTTTATAGGGGTGGTTCTGATTTTAATTTTGACAGAATATTGGCGATAGTAGGCACCCGAAATGCTTCGTCGTACGGGATTAGAAGTGTATCAAAAAT
The DNA here is from genome assembly GCA_902797625.1 of uncultured Bacteroidota bacterium. Taxonomy (GTDB): domain Bacteria; phylum Bacteroidota; class Bacteroidia; order Bacteroidales; family WCHB1-69; genus F23-D06. Next base: position 2,474 of record CADBTU010000045.1, read on the forward strand.
TCTTAATGAGCTGAAGGGAAGTAATATAGTTACTATCAGTGGTTTGGCGTACGGAATAGATACCGCAACTCACGAAGAGTCTCTAAACCACAACATTCCAACCATTGCAGTTTTGGGCTCTGGATTAGGAACAATATATCCATCTATAAATAGGTCGTTATCAGACAGAATAATAGATTCAGGGGGGACATTGATTACAGAGTTTTCGTATGATATTGGACCAGAGAGGGTTAATTTTCCGCAAAGGAACAGAATAATTGCGGGTATGGCGGATGCAGTTCTTGTTGCAGAAAGTGGATATAAAGGAGGAAGTATAATAACTGCACATATAGCGCATACATACAATAGAGATATTTTTGCAATTCCAGGTTCTATATTTGAAGAGTCATTTGCAGGGTGCAATAATTTGATACGAAAGAACATTGCAGCTGTTGCAACATCAGGAGCAGATATTTTAGAGTTAATGAATTGGGATAAAGTGGCAAAACCTCATCAAATAGAGCTTTTTGTTGAACTTGAAGAAGATGAGCAATATCTTTTTGATTACGTAAAAGTGCAACCCCGCAGTATTGATGATATTACAGAGTATTGTAAGAATTTCACCCCTTCAAAAATTGCTGCAATACTCCTATGTTTGGAGCTTAAGGGTGTGATTACTGCATTACCAGGAAAAAGATATGGTTGCTGTGTATAGCGTAACGTTATTTTGCAATTAAACAGTAATTTTCTTATGTTTGCTGTACTTTCCTTACAGATTTATATTGAAATTCATACATTTTTGCTACATTTGCGCTTTTTAAGAAATTACAATATATAATAACAACTGTTTATGAATCAAATATATAGCGATTATATTTTCGAAACATCTTGGGAGATTTGCAATAAAGTTGGTGGAATTTATACTGTTCTTTCAACAAAGGCTGCAACGGTAGTTAACAATTATCACGACAATTACATTTGTATAGGACCTGATATTTCTAAAGAGTACAATGATGATTTTGTTGAAGACCC
>CADBTU010000046.1 GCA_902797625.1 uncultured Bacteroidota bacterium
AATTTATATATTTTGCCGCATGTCATCTCTATTTCAAAATTGTATTTACCTGACGGTAAACAGAAGTCTTTTATTTCCAGCATACGTCCAGACATACCTATTTCAACGCCATCTTCATCATACAATTTTGATTCAATCAGTGCTGTGTTTTCAATACTATCCCTCGTTACAATCCATTTTTTTTCATCAGAACTATATACTGCTTCAAAATTATAGTAATTATTATGAGGGCTTTCAACTAAACGTACTATTGTACCGTCTGCATTCTCTTCCAACAAATTTTTTGAAAAAATGTGCAACCCTCTTCTACCATTGCAACAATAATCGGAAGTCCACTTTCGTATATACTCCCAATTCCATGTGATATTATCAATATTTGTGTTATATCTGTAAGTAAGATTGTCTATTGTATTATAAAGTTCACAACCTTTAGCATCAACAAGTTTGCGTTGAATTCTGATCGTAAGAGGTGTTTCTTTAAATGACCCATATATACGCTCTACAAGTGTATCATACAAAAAAGAATACTGACCTATATTATTGAGCGTATCGGTATAGATAAGCATATTTGTGGCCACGTCTGTGTATGTCCAAACAACTGGACTTGTGTAATGATGGGCATACGTATCACTATCTTCAACTGCACCCTGCCTGTATTTGCGCAATCCAATGTGGGGCGTGTACCGTACTCATTAAGTCCAAAAGCTGAATTGTTTATAACGGTTGCTGTTGGTGTGGTATAAGAAGAAGGAACCGTAAGCGTTTTCTCAATCCTTTTTTCCGAAAAAACTCCTGGTCCTTGTGTACATATAGCCTCAACTCCTACTATCCAAGTGCCAGGATTGATAGTCAACGTATCCCAACCTCCAGTATAATAAGTGCTTTTATAATTTGCCGCATCGTTCTCATTTTTTTTGAAATAAATTCTTATTGCACTAAGGTTGCTTGGCACCTCTGGCAATGCTTTACCATATCTATCAACCAAGGCATAGGCTATTTTACCGTTGTTATGACACGTGGCTGTTTTGGTGGTGAATCCTACATTAAATGAGCAGTCTTGAGCCGACACATCGCACTCAAAACTTTTAGCAGACGGTAATAGTTAACATTATTGATAAAACTAACACATAGCAACACCAGTTGTAAAAGAGGCACTATTGCTTCTTTTACAACTGGTGTATGAAGGTTTACAGAATGTTAAGACAACACTTTCAATGTTTTTGCAAAAATTATATCTGCGGACCGAATAAAACTAAATTCTTTCCTTGTTCGGTATCGCTAAAGTTTTCAAAATTTTTAATAAACGCAGCTGCAAGTTCATTAGCATTCTTTTTGAAAGCCTCTTTGTCTGTCCAAATATTTTCTGGGTTTAGGATATTGTCATCTACACCTGTTACGTGCTTAGGAATCATCAAATTGAATGGTTTAACTATTTCAGTTTCACAATTTTTAAGTTCATCGTTTAGAATCGCTGTTATGATTGCTCGTGTTGCTTTCAACGAGATGCGCTCTCCTACCCCATAGCCACCACCAGCCCAGCCAGTGTTCACAAGGTAAGCTGTTGAATTATGCTGCTCCAATTTTTTGGCTAACTCTTCAGCGTATTTTGTTGGGTGCAAAAGTAGAAATGCTGCACCGAAACATGATGAAAATGTTGGTTGTGGTGTTACAATTCCTCGCTCAGTTCCTGCTAATTTTGCTGTATAACCACTTAGATAGTAATACATTGTCTGCTCTTTATTCAGAATAGAAACTGGAGGAAGAACTCCAAAGGCATCGGCAGACAAAAATATTATTTTACTTGGGTGCGTGCCGCGCGAAATTGGGCGCACAATGTTATTTATATGATATATCGGATAGGAAACTCGAGTGTTTTCTGTCTTTGCTGCTGAATTAAAATCTATATTACCCTCTGCATCAACCACAAGATTTTCTAATAAAGCATCGCGCTTAATTGCATGATATATATCTGGTTCTTTCTCTTCACTTAGATTTATACATTTTGCGTAACATCCACCTTCAAAATTAAAGATACCATTATCGTCCCAACCGTGCTCATCGTCTCCGATAAGTGCTCTATCTGGGTCTGTTGATAATGTTGTTTTACCTGTTCCTGATAATCCAAAGAAAATTGCAGTATCGCCATTTTTACCCTCATTAGCAGAACAGTGCATTGCAGCCATTCCGTTCAAGGGCAAAAAATAATTCATCACTGAGAATATACCTTTTTTCATCTCACCACCATACCAAGTACCACCAATCAACGCCATTCTTTCTGTAAGATTAAACGCCACAAAAACTTCGCTATTCAGTCCTTGTTCTTTCCAATTTGGATTTGTTGTTTTTCCTGCATTCAAAACCACAAAATCGGGTTCAAAATTTTCAAGTTCTTCTTCTGTAGGACGAATGAACATATTTTTAACAAAATGAGCTTGCCAAGCAACTTCAGATACAAAGCGAACCTTCATACGTGAATTTTCATTTGCTCCACAAAATCCATCCATAACGTAGATCTTCTTCCCCGAGAGCTCTTCCTGACTTATTTTTTTAAAGTGTTCCCATGTTTTCTGATCAATTGGTTTATTATCAGAACCTTTTTTTGTAGGATCTGCCCACCAAACATTGTTACGGGTCTCATCGTCCATAACAATGTATTTATCTTTAGGAGAACGTCCTGTGAAAATTCCTGTATCAACTGAGAGGGCTCCAGATTTGGTTTGGTAAGCTTTTTCATAACCAGTTAAAGCTGGATTTGTTTCATGTTTATACAATTCATCATACGACAAATTGTGGAAAATTTCTATGGGATTTTTCACTCCCAATGCCTCTAATTCTTTCTTCAAATTTTTCATATCAATGATATTTATGTTTCATTCTACAAAAGCGCAAAAGTACAAAATTTATGTATGGATATTTTTTTATTTTGAAGTTCATTTGTTTTGTACGATACGAAAGTATAAAGAGATTCTATTTCAAGCAACTCCAATAGTTCTGATTTATTCGTCAATGAGTTTTATTTATGACTTTTTGTTGATAAAACTGAAAACAATATAATTAATCTTATTCAACAAAATATTTGTTATCTTTGCGCTTCAAAAAATTCAGAATGAAAAAGATAATAGTACTTTCTATTCTAATTATTAGCATTTTTTTCGCTGTCGGACAAAACAGCAGCAAAAAGGAATCTCGCAAAAATTTAACCATAAAAGAGTGGAAAACTCCTGTTAGAGGCACTCGTCATCTTGATCATATCACTAAATACGATGCTAACGGTAGAAAAATTGAAGAAATTGAATATTCTCAAAGCGGAATGAAAGCTCGTTGCACTTATGAGTATGATGCAAATGGAAAAATGACCAGAGAGGTTGTTTATGATGAATATAATAAACCCTATCGCATAAAAAAATTCGAATATAACTCAGACGGAACAAAAAAACGTCAACTCAACTACAACGCTAAGGGTAATTTAGTATCAACAAAAGATTTTGAATACATTAAACAATAAATGTCGGACATTATCGACATAATACACTCCATTGAACCTATCTCTCTTAACGAGATGAGCGGTGTTAAACTTATGAACCGTATTGATAGTAAATATCCTACTAATATGGAAACATTGCTATCAATTGCACCTCTTTGGAAAGACCATTTTTTTATTCAAGAAAACGAGGGAAAACTAATATCAAACTATCGCTCTCTCTATTTCGATACCGACGATGCTCTAACTTACACCATTCACCATAACTATAAACTTAATAGACAAAAAATAAGACAACGTATTTATGTGGACTCTAAAATAGCATTCTGCGAAGTAAAAAACAAAAAAAACAATGGTCGGACAAAGAAAAAACGTACACAAATCCCGTTAGATTGTTGGGGAAACCTCTATGCAACTCCTGAGATTACACAATTTTTGAATGATAAAATTTGGATTACTAAGAAAGAATTATTTCCAAGATTAGAAACTGCTTTTGAGCGCATAACTTTGGTAAATAAAGTAAAAACCGAGCGTATCACCATCGACTTCAATATAAAATTTTACAACCACATTTCTAATATTCACATATCTGCCAGCAATTTAGTCATTATTGAAGTAAAACAAGATGCAACTAAGCCTTCTATTTTCAAAGATATTCTTCTTAATGCTAAAGTTAAGAAAAAGGGCTTAAGCAAATATTGTCTTGGTATGCTTCTCACCGACTATAATATCAAATACAATCGTTTCAAGGAAAAAATAAGATATATTAACAAGATAACTAATAACAAATTCATAATCAAATCTTTAGAATAATGATTCAAAATGACATAGACATACTTTTCGACTCTGATATTGCCAACGAGTTTGCAAATGATTCCAGCGGGCTTTTCGGTATCCCCTGGTTCGACGGTCCGAGCCTTTGGCAACTCTTATTTCGTTTTGCAATAAACTTAGCCGTTTGTTGGCTAATAATAGGGAGATTCTACTACACTAAAAGTCAGCGCCGTGATTACTATTTTACATTTATGATATTCAGTATCACCATCTTCTTTCTAATATTTCTAATGGATAATGTAAGAGTTCAAATAGGATTCGCTTTAGGACTGTTTGCTATTTTTGGAATGATACGTTACCGTACCGAAACTATTCCTATTCGCGAAATGACCTATCTATTTGTGAATGTAGGGATTTCGGTAATCAATGGTTTAGCGATGACAGTGAGTTACACAGAATTAGCTATCACAAACATATTCATAGCACTTTCGGTTTGGATTTTTGAAAGTATTCACAGAAAAAATCACTTAGAGTGTAAAATAATAAACTATGAAAAAGTTGCTTTGGCGCACACCGACCACGAAGAAGAGCTGATAAATGACCTCAAAAATCGAACTGGACTCAATATTAAACGTATTGAAGTGGGTTATATTGATTACCTAAAAGACACATTTTTTGTGAAAGTATATTACACCTCAAACAAACCAAAAAATTCTATAAATTTTCTCACGAAAATAAAACAAGACAACTATTTCTAAGCACAAATTTGTTTATCACACAACATTTCTTAATATAAAGCGTTCTATAAAAAAATCAACAATGATTAAAAGAATATCCATATTTATCATATCACTATCATACTTTTTTGCTTTCGCACAAAACGGTACACAAATAAATAAAACTGACAACAACGGTAAAAAACAGGGTGTATGGAAAAAATATGAACAAGGAAAACTTGTTTATGAAGGTCAGTTCAAAGACAACATACCATACGGAACATTCAAGTACTACCATAAAAATGGAAAACTGAAGAGCGAAACAAACTTTATACAAGGTGTTCATAAAGTTAAAACAATAATTTACTATGAAAATGGACATAAAGCTTCGGAAGGTAACTTCATTGATCAACAAAAAGATGGAGAGTGGCGCTATTTCAACCAAAACGACTCATTACTTAAGATAGAAAACTACAAAAATGGCAGTAAAAATGGACTTTGGAAAACCTACTCTTCCGAGAATGGAAAACTTTTAGAAGAGTGCGAATATCTTGATGGCCAGCGTAACGGAATCCATAGAACCTACTATACAAACGGTAATATCAGCCTTGAAGAAAACTTTGTAAAAGGTAAAACAAACGGTAAGAGTACCGCTTATTATCCAAATGGAAACATCTCATTAACAGGAAATTATCATCTCGGATGGCGTGAGGGTGAATGGCATCAATACGATATTAAAGGAAAGATTAGAACAACCTCAGAATATATGAATCAACGGTTGAAACACACGTACATATATATGTATATGAAAGGCGTTGGACAGAAATTGAATCAAGATTTAGTTGCTTACTTCGTTACCAATGGAAACAAAACATCTGTAATCTTAAAAAACGGCAATAAAATACAAATTGATGAAACATTAGAAGATGTAGAATCTTGGTTAGATTTTACACTTTTTATACGAGTAAACCCTCGATACATAGCCGCCATTGACGCTGTTATAAGTTACAAAAACATTGAAGGTTCTGATGATGCTATCACTATTAAAATGCTTCCGCAACCAGACGAAGAAATCTATTCAGAAGGAGTTACTGCCAAATTGGTAAAATCATTATTCAATACGGAAAAACCAAAACAATAAATATTTATGAGATTTAGCATTTTGCTTTTCACTACCATAACAAGTTTATTATTCATAGCTTGCACTCCATCGCCAAAACGAGCCGCAACCAAATTCATGAACAACGTAAAAGACAAGAAATTTGTTGCTGCTGCTGAGTGTTGCGGTGTTTCCAAAGATAAAGAATCGCTTGATATAATGACAGCCATATTGAAAGAGAAATATGGTATGAAAGAGAATACTATTCGTGCATTTGCTATTCTACATGACTCCATTCTCCCTGACAAGCAAAATGCTATTGTTACAATGAACATACTTTACACTGACCTTCATCGTGAAGATAGCGTTAGCTTGAAAATGCGCACAATGGATGGAAAATGGATAGTTCAACCTTTTCAATGAAAACACTCAATAAAGAGATTCTTCGTATAGCTATTCCAAGTATTGTTACCAACGTTACCATTCCATTGCTTGGGATGGTTGATATTGCTATTGTTGGTCATATAGGTAACGCCTCACATATTTCTGCAATTGCCTTAGGCACAATGATTTTCAATCTAATATATTGGAATTTTGGATTTCTACGAGCTGGAACCTCTGGACTTACCGCACAAGCATTCGGTGCAAATGATGAGAAAGAATATCTCAACATTCTTTTTCAAGGAACTATAATCGCACTTGTGGCAGCCTTTTTTCTAATTTGCCTCCAAAAACCCATAGCACTACTTTGCAAACAACTAATACATAGTAAACCTGAAACAATAGAACTAATGCTAACATATTTTTACATAAGAATATGGGCTGCACCAGCAACAATTGGATTATACGTGATTAAGGGATGGTTTATAGGTATGCAAAACGCCAAAGCTCCTATGTGGATTGCAACAATTCTAAATATTGTAAACATCTTGTGCAGTTTGGTATTAGTTTACGGATTCGGTGCAGGAATTGCAGGCGTTGCTTGGGGAACTGTAGTAGCACAATACTGCGGAATGCTGTTGGCAATTATCTTTTGGACAACAAAATATGGTCATCTTTGGAAAGTATTAGACATTAAATCCGCTCTTAAAAAACAGAAGTTGATAAGATTTTTTAAAGTCAACACCGATATTTTTTTACGTTCTTTATGTTTGATTGCTGTTTTTACTTTCATCCCCTATATTTCAGCGAATATAGGCGAAAACATCCTTGCCGCAAACACACTTCTTTTGCAACTATTTACACTCACTTCGTACATAATGGACGGATTTGCCTATGCTGGAGAATCTTTAGTAGGAAAATATTTTGGAGCAAAAGATACATCTGGACTGAAATCAGTGATCAGAGGATTAGGGATTTGGGGATTTTCTTTAGCTGCTATTTTCACCGTAACATATTTATTTGGTGGAGAGTTTATACTTAAAATCTTAACCAAAGACACTACTGTAATTGAAACAGCTAAACAATATCTCTTCTGGTCTTATTTAGTGCCTTTTGCAGGTTTTGCTGCGTTTATATACGATGGAATATACATAGGAGCCACTGCTTCTACAGCTATGAGAAATATAATGTTCATTGCTACGTCGGCTTTCTTCATTGTTTACTATCCAATATCCTCAAGTCTTGAAAACAACGCCTTATGGCTCGCCTTTATCATATTTCTAATTCTTCGAGGATTACTGATGTTCGTAACAAGAAAGAGAAATATACTCCAGATCTTTTAATAGAACTTTTTTTAGTACATGACAAAATTTTGAAATTGTCTTTATCTAATTGATATTTAGAAAGTTATCAATATTAGAGCGGTTGGTAACTTTTTCGATATTCTATTGCAAAAATGATTGGTATTAAGTATTTTAGGGTCGAAAAAACACCACATCTTAGGCTCTATGAAAATCAATCACGAATGCAAAATAATTATATTGCTGTCCACTAAAAACAAAAACTTAATTTCCAAGAGTCATAACCCTTTGTAAATCAGAGTGTACAATTTCTACTGACAAA
>CADBTU010000047.1 GCA_902797625.1 uncultured Bacteroidota bacterium
TAAACATTATTAAAGCTCAAAAATATTTATTCTTGGAAAGTGAGCAAGTTTGTGAACACAATCTCCCATTCATCTGGCGAAACAGAGAACTCTCTGAAGCTGGTGTTTATTATGATTCCTTAACAACATCAAACGGTTGCGACAGCGTTTATAGAATGCAACTCATTGTTAATGAAACAGAAATCATAACAGCAAATGATATTGAATTATGTGCTGGCGAAGTTGTAACTTGGCGCGGCAGAGAACTCTCCGAAGCCGGAACTTACTATGATACCACCACAAACAACAATACTGATTGCTATGTCATCTACTCTGTAAATGTTATTGTTTATCCATCATACTTATTTGAAGTACACGACACAATCTGTAGCAACCAGCTTCCATACATTTGGCGCGGAATGACAATCAACGCTGCTGGAAATTATGAAGACAAACTTCAGACTGTAGCCACAGGTTGCGACAGCATCCACAAATTGTCATTAACTGTGAATCAGTCTTATCACACTAATGAAACTGTTTCTGCTTGTGATTACGATTTGCCTTACCTATGGCACGGAAAATCGCTCAGCGAGGCTGGCACATACTATGATACCATGTACTCTACATCTGGTTGCGACAGCACTTTCGCGCTGACATTCACTATCAACACCACTGTTCACGAAATATTACACGACACTGTTTGCAACTCAGAGCTTCCATATTTGTGGCGTAATCACAACTACAACGCTGCCGGAACATATTACGACAGCATTCCTAATCAATATGGTTGTATGGATGTTTATGAGTTGCAACTCTATGTTAAAACATCATCTTCTAACACAATTTACGACACTATTTGTCAGAATGGATACTACGTTGAAAATGGATTCGACACTTTAGCTTCCACAATAGGAACAATATTCTTACAACGTCATCTCGAAAATTCTGTTGGATGTGATAGCACCCTTACGGTAATGCTGTTGGTTACACCAAAATATGAAATTGTAACTGATGCCAACACCTGCGAAAATGTGCCTTACTTGTGGCGTAGCGGAGAATACACCATTTCTGGCACCTACTACGATAGTTTAACTACTAAGTACGGTTGCGACAGTGTGTTTGTTCTCAACTTGAACGTAAATCCGACTTATGAGGTCTATGTAAACGACACAGCCCTGCGCGAACACGAGTACACCTATGGCGACAATTTCGTGATAACCCCTGCAGATAGCGGCGTTTTCAACTATGATATTCAGTATTTCACAATTGCAGGTTGCGACAGTGTGGTTCATCTCACTCTTTATGTTGCTTACAACTATGGTGTTGGCGACATCATTCTTCCAGAATTCTCATTCTATCCAAATCCTACCAACGCCGTTTTGAACATTCGCGGCGAGCGTATGCGCTCAGTTGAGGTCTATTCGATGACTGGAAAATTGATTTACCGCGGCGAGACTGATTCTGCTGAACATACACAACTCAATGTCGTTAATTATCCATCAGGAAATTATATTATAAAAGTAAAATTAGATGATGGTAATGTTGTAAATGGAAAAATAATCATTCATAGAAAATAACATTTCTATTCAACTTAATTTACATTACGAGCGATTATTACAAAATATAATCGCTCGTTTTTTGTATTTGGTATCCGCTAAAAGCTTTGCTTTACCAACAACTGAGGAGCCAACTTTTCCTAATGTAGAAACACGGAAATTTCGACTAAATTTTTATTAGAAGAAAAGCCCCCCTATTCTACTCCGCAATAAATACTCCAAAATTTAAAAATAACCCTTATTTAACTCTTAAACGCCCCTAATTTCAATTTTATGTTTTTTATTGTTGATAAAAATATTAAAGAATTTTGGTGTAAACCCGAAAAAAATCGTAAATTTGGGCTTTCTTTTTAAAAAATGTAACTGTTTGATTTTTAATCATTTTGAAAAATATATTAAACTAATAAATGGAAGAGAAAGAATTTATTGATGAGAAAATAGTTCCGTATAATATTGAGGACTTGATGAAAACCGCTTATATCGACTACTCTATGTCGGTGATTGTATCTCGTGCACTACCAGATGTAAGAGATGGATTAAAACCTGTTCAACGTCGTATAATATACGCTATGTGGGATATGAATATCACTGAAAGCGGTCCATATAGAAAGTGCGCCAGAATCGTGGGTGAAGTACTCGGTAAGTATCATCCGCACGGCGATACAGCAGTTTATGACGCTTTAGTTCGAATGGCGCAACCATGGTCGTTACGCTATCCATTCGTTGACGGACAAGGTAACTTTGGTTCTGTTGATGGTGATAGTCCCGCTGCAATGCGTTACACAGAAGCCAGACTTCGCCGCTCCTCTGAGGAGATGGTTGCCGATATTGAGAAAGAGACTGTTGATATGGTACTCAATTTCGATGATTCTATTCCAGAACCTACTGTTCTGCCAGCAAAAATCCCTAATCTTCTTGTCAATGGCTCTTCTGGTATTGCTGTTGGTATGGCTACCAATATGGCACCTCATAATCTTAGCGAAGCCTGCGATGGTATTTGTGCATACATAGACAACAACGACATCTCTATAGATGAACTTATGCACTATATCAAAGCTCCTGATTTCCCTTCTGGTTGTATTATCTATGGCTACAAAGGTGTTCAAGATGCTTTCTCTACTGGCAAAGGTCGCATAATTATGCGTGGCCACGCTGAAATTGAAAGCGAACACGGCAAAAACTGCATAGTAGTTACTACCCTCCCCTATATGGTTAACCCTTCAGATATGATAAAACATACTGTGGAGCTTGTAAAAGATGGTAAAATTGTGGGAATAACCGATGTTCAAAACCTCACTAACAAACGCAATGGAACTCGTATCGTTTACGATCTTCGCAAAGATGTAATGCCTGAGGTTATCCTCAATAAATTATATCAAATGACCGCACTACAGTCTTCGTTTAGCATAAATAACGTTGCTCTCGTCGGCGGTCGACCAATGACCCTCAACCTCAAAGATATGATTTCTGAATATGTTAAACATCGTCATGAGGTTGTTACTCGCCGTACTCAATACGAACTAAAAAAAGCTCAAGAACGTGCACATATCCTCGAAGGATTCCTTAAAGCTTTGGATATCATTGATGAAATTATAGCTTTGATAAGAGCTTCTCAAACACCTCAAGAAGCCCAACAAGGAATGATAGAACGCTGGGGATTCTCTGAAATCCAAGCAAGAGCTATCGTGGAAATGCGTCTTCGTCAGCTTACTGGTATGGAACGCCAAAAACTCCAAGATGAATACGATCAACTCATTAAACTTATTGAACATCTAAAAAATATTCTTGAAGATGTTAATCTCAGAATGCAGATTATTAAAGACGAATTACAAGAAATTAAAAGTAAATATGGAGATGAACGCCGCTCTCCTATCGAATATAGCTCTTCTGAATTCAAAATTGAAGATACCATAGCAGACGAAGAGGTTGTGATTACAATTTCTCATCTTGGCTATATTAAAAGAACCCCTCTTGCAGAATATAAAGTCCAAAATAGAGGCGGAAAAGGCTCGCGCGGAAGTAGCTCTCGCGATGAAGACTTTATCGAACATCTCTATATGGCTACAAATCATAATTACCTGCTATTCTTCACTGAACGCGGCAAGTGTTTCTGGATGAGAGTGTTTGAAATCCCTGAAGGACAAAAAACATCTAAGGGTCGAGCTATCCAAAATCTTCTCCAAATTGAAGATGGTGATAAAATTACCGCTATCATCAACCTTAAGTCTATTGATGATCCAGATTATATCAACAACCACTTTATCGTACTATGCACCGAAAAAGGTATTATTAAGAAAACCTCTATTGAGGCTTATTCACATCCTCGAAAGAAAGGTATCATAGCTATTAATGTTCGTGAAGGTGATAAATTGCTCGCTGCAAGATTTACTGATGGTAATAGCGATATTATGATGGGATTATACTCTGGACGTGCTATACGTTTTAAGGAAAATGAAGAACTTCGCGCTATTGGTAGAACTGCTGCTGGCGTGCGCGGCGTTTCTCTTGATGGCGATGACGATCGCGTTATTGGAATGCTCGCTATTGATAATGACCGTAGTAATATCCTCATTGTTTCTGAAAATGGCTTCGGAAAACGCTCTCTACTCGAGGACTATAGAATCACTCACCGCGGTGGTAAAGGTGTTAGCACTATTAAAATCACTGAAAAAACTGGCAACCTGATCGCTATTAAAGCCGTTACTGATGATGATGACCTTATGATTATTAATAAGTCAGGAATTGCTATACGACTACACGTTGACCAACTGAGAATACTCGGTCGTAATACACAAGGTGTTAAACTTATCGACCTTCGCGGAAAAGATACTATTGCCGCTGTTTGCGAAGTCCCTCGACAAGATGACGAACTCGATGAAGATTCTCCTTACGAAGAAAATACTACAGAAAACTCTTCTACTGAAGAGAATCCATTAAACACTGATAATGATAATGTGTCTGATGAAGCATAGTTTATTTAAAAAAAATGAAAAAAATCTTTCTATTTTTCGTTTGTTTGGCTGTTATTTTCAGCTCTTACGCTCAAAAACCATCTTTAACTAAAGCGTATAACAATTTCTATGATAAAGAATACGATAAAGCAAAGGTGCAAATAGACTTGTGCGCTGCTGATGATAAATTGTCGGAAAAAGCTCAAACATGGCTCTATAAAGGAAATATTGAGTTTCTACTCGCTAATAGAGAATATTCTGAACGACAAAAAAACGATAATTACCAGATTTTATACCCAAATGCTCCCGAAGACGCTTTCGATGCCTTTAATAGAGCTCTATCCTTAAATCCTAAAGTTGAAGCTCTTGATATGATGTCAGCACAAGAGGCTCTGAAACAACTATACCCTTACCTCTTGATTAGCGGAGTTAGCCAAATTATTGATAAAGATTATCTCGCTGCTAAAAGAATTCTACTTAAAGGTATTGAAAGTTATGAAATGGATACTCCACAATATCCTATGAAAGGGGATTTATACTACTATTATGCTTATACTCTTGAAATGTTGGGCGATACTACAGATGTAATAAAAAATTATTCAAAAGCTTTAGATGATGGCTCGCAAAACCCGTATGTGTTTGGCAAATTACTCGACTACTTTAAAAGTAAAAATGATAAATATAACGCTCAAAAAATAATTCAAAGTGCTAAAGAATCCCTTTCAAATGATTTAAATTCTAAAATGTTAGAAATCGACTACGCATTCTGGTCTGGCGATTCCACTAATGCATCTCTCCTCCTGAAGCAAATAGAGGTTTATTCTCTAAAAACTGTAGATGAACTTGTAAATGTTGCTAATTTCTACATTAAAGAAAAAAATTATGAAGAAGCTGATAAACTACTCAAACGCGCAGTTTCTATTGAGCCTAATAATTTTGTAGTTTTATATAATCTTGGTGTTTGTAATTATAGTCTCTCTGAAAAATTCTTCGATATTCAAAATCAACTATCAATAAAAGATCCTAATAATCCCGAAATAAATAAATCTAAAAAATTATCTATCGATTATCTTCAAAATGCTGCTGAATATTTTGAAAAAGCAAATTCCTTACAATCAGGTGATTTAAACTTGTTACAGACTCTTCGTTCTATTTACGTGAAACAACAACTGAAAGATAAAATTCAAATTATTGAATCTCAAATAAATAGTATTGAAAAAAAATAAAATTTAATAACCCTAAAAAAATGAGAAAGATGAAAAAATGGATGCTTGTTTTAGTCGCACTCTTTGTTAGTGCAAGCGCTTTTTCTCAAACTTGCTTAGATGATGTGTGGCAATGCCTCAGAAACAAGCAAGTACCAAAAGCTAAAAAATTTATGGAATCTTGCATGGCATCAAATCCAGACAACGCTCAAGTTTGGTTGATGCAAGCTAACGTGAATGTTCAACTGTTTAATTATGATAACGAAAAAAGAGAGAAAGACCCAACTATCGCTCCTCGCTATCCTAATGCTTTAGAAGATGCTTATAGTGCATTTTTGAAAGCCATTGAACTCGATTCAAAAGTTGAACCCAAAACTGGTATGTTAGGTGCTATTGAAGGTCAAAAACTTCTTGCTGACCCTTTCTATGAGAAAGCTACAAATTTTGCCAAGAAAGGTAAAAATGAGGACGCAATCAAATACTACCAACTTGCCGCTAACTGCTACGAATTGGCTAAAATAAAATCAAATGCAGCAGCTTGCTACCTGCAAATGGCTATTGTTTATAACCAAGCTGGTGATAAAGATAACTACGAAAAGATGTTAGAAAAATGTATCAAAACAAATCCTGATGTCTCTGAAGCAGCCTATGTAGAACTTTATTATCTCTACAAAGATAAAAAAGATACTCTTAAATGTGGTGAAGTTCTCGCTAAAGCTGAAAAATTATTTACAGGAGAAAAAGAAGTTGGATTATATGAACCTATGATGGATTACTATTCTATGACTGGTAACACTGAAAAACTTCTTGAGCTCTGCGACAAAGTTATTGCTTCTGGCGATAAAACTATGATTCCTATTTGCGCTACCTACCTCACTAATGCTAAATCTTACTCAAAAGCCGAAGATTTACTCAAAGCTGAACTTGTGAATAAACCTAACGACTTTGAACTTCTCCGACAGATGGGCTACCGTTTCGCAGTTGAATACTATGATATCCAAGACCGCCGCCAAGCTGCTATGAACGCACGTCAATATGACGAAGCTACTAAACTATTCCAAAGCCCAGAACGTAAAGCTGCTATGGAAAACGCTCACGAGTGGTGCCAAAAAGCTTACGATGTTAATTCCGACAACTTGGAGAATAACAGAATCCTCCGCGAAATGAAAATATTGCTCGGTATTACTGTTCCTCAAGAACTTAACGACAAAATCAACGCTCGTCTCCAACATTAATTTGACAATATCATTTTGATACGAATCAAAAAAAAATCCCTCGCCAGGTGGCGAGGGATTTTTTTTATTATCGACTGTCTTTATTTTTTAACAACTTTGTGCATTGAA
>CADBTU010000048.1 GCA_902797625.1 uncultured Bacteroidota bacterium
AATGTACGACTTGAAGTCCCATCCATCCACGCTGCCTCTCATCTCGTCCGCTATCGCCCAGATGGTACGGTGCAGTTCGTTTCGTTCTTGCTCTTTTTTGTTGTCTGCCATAGGGTTATGCTTATTTGCTATATAATAACAAATCGCAAAGATAATAAATATTTACCTATCTTTGAACAAAAAAGGCACCAATAAATTGAGTGTAAATCAGAAAGTGTTATCTACTTGGTTTTGATAAAATGTAGTAGTTATATTTACAATTGCCAATCAATAGGTTGTTTTCCTAAGGAGGTTAGAATTTCGTTGGTTTTGGAGAAATGTTTACAACCAAAAAATCCTCTTGAGGCAGACAGAGGGGATGGATGTGGAGCTTTCAATACATAATGTTTTGACTCATCGATAAGACGTTGTTTGTCAATTGCGTAGTTTCCCCACAAAATAAAAATTATTCCTTCGCGGAGTTCAGATAGTCGTTGTATTACGCAATCTGTGAAAGATTCCCAACCGTGTTTTTGATGAGAGCCAGCACTGTGTGCTCTGACAGTCAGCGTGGCATTAAGGAGTAAAACCCCTTGGTTGGCCCATTTTTGCAGATTGCCACTTTTAGGAATAGAAAAGTTTACGTCATCGTGTAACTCTTTGAAAATATTTTGCAGAGATTTAGGAATAGCAACACCATCTTGAACGGAGAAACTGAGACCGCAAGCCTGTCCTTCTCCATGGTAAGGGTCTTGTCCTAAGATTACTACTTTTACATCATCAAAAGGAGTTGAATTAAAAGCTCTGAAAATCATAGAACCAGGAGGGAAAATCTGATATTTTTTTTTCTCTTCCACCAAAAATTTCTTCAATTCTGCAAAATAGTGCATTTGAAACTGATCCCACAATATTTTTTTCCAGGATTCTTCTATAATAGGATTTACCATATATTAAATTTTTCAACTGCAAAAATAACTTTTCTTTAGAATTTTAGGAATGATTTGTTTTTTGATATTGCTGTCCGCTAAAACAAAAAATAAACTTTTTATAATCTCAACCTTTTGATATATAATGATTTATATAAATCCAATACGGCATGTGTCCTGACTTTAGCGGTCTATTTTTATGTGCAACCACAAAAATAGGTAAAAGTCATGCTCATGTAATAAAGCAAGTTATTGCTAATGTTTTTAATAGCAAAGACTTGCTATTATCAACAATAAAAATCGCGATTATTTTGCGGAGATAAGGGATTTATGAAATATGAAGATAGGGCTACTTTTAAAGTCTTGATTCTCAAATAAAATTGTACTTTCGCGCCATCAAAATATAATGGTATAGAAGTTATGAAACCATGGCAGATAACACTATTTATCTTTCTAACAATCATATTGTTAGGTGTTATCAGTTATTTCTATCCTAAGGATGGTTTTAAAATGCTTGGTCATAGCATAATATTTCCGACTCTTGAAGAAGTGTTAAAGGATAACAGAGATTCGATACCTGAGCTTGACTTGGAAGATAAGGAAAGTAGAAAGATTCCAGAACCTACAATTTTTAACAGAAGAAAAAGAGAAGCCTTAATAGCAGAAATTGCAAAAGAGGATTCTCTAAAGCAAAAACGTATAGAGGAGCAGATAGATACGATAGAAAACATACGAAGCACCTTGTCAGATGCAGGATATTTTTATTTACCTAACAACGACGTATCGTATTTTGATAATTTTTTTGCGAGGGCAGCAGAAGCAAAGTTGAGGGGAGAAGTTCTTAGAGTACTCCATTATGGTGATTCTCAAATAGAGATGGATAGGATGTCGGGAAATCTAAGAGTTTTTTTTCAGTCTCATTTTGGAGGAGGCGGTCCAGGGTTAGTGCCTGTTGTTCAAACTGTTGCGTCATACGCGGTGTTGCAATCAGCATCAGGTACATTCACACTTTATTCCTCGTATGGAGATGGGGCGCGGGCGCGCGGCAACTATGGTCACATGCTTAAATGTCATAGGCTTACAGGTCGCGGCACATTCATAGCCAACGCATCGTCAAGCAAACGTACAGACGGGCGTGTAAAGAAGTTTTCTCAGATCACTATGCTTTACAACGATCACGATGGGAATTTCAGTGCAACTCTCATAGACAAAAAAAATGGGTACGATTCAACATTTGCGAGTAAAGGTAAGGGTATTCAATCAATGCGATGGGATATGGACTCTTCTACAACATCAATAAAAATCAATATGCAGGGTGTAGCCGATATTTACGGTATAATGATAGATAATGGTCCTGGTGTGAGTGTTGATAATATTCCACTTAGAAGTTCTTCGGGGAATCAGTTTACTTTAGTAACCGATAGCATACTCAGAAAATGTTATAAACTTTCTAACGTTGGAATGGTGATAATGCAATTTGGTGGAAATTCTGTACCAGCGATATATAACTTAAAGTCCATTAATGATTATTGTGCCCAGATGCAATTACAAATCGAGAAAATTCGTTCTACATGTCCTAATGCTACTATTTTATTCATTGGACCTTCAGATATGAGTACCTCATACAAAGGGTCGATGCAGACTTATAGATTGCTTCCAGAGTTAGTAAGTAACTTGAAAGATATGTGTAATCGCAACAACGTTGCATATTGGGATTTATACGAGATGATGGGTGGTAAAAATTCGATGGTTGCGTGGGTGCAGAAAGGTTGGGCAGGACCTGATTATATACACTTCACACCTGCAGGTGCGCAATATGCTGGAAAACAGTTGTCAGATAATTTTGCGATGATGTATGAAGTATATAAAACACGTCGTCGTATGGGTAGTGAGCAATTCGACAGTCTATGGGAAGCTACAGAAAGATAATCTTATTGTTGTTAGTAATCTCGATACAATCGTTGTCGGCGCAAAGTAGTGATTCTGCTTTGCAATATAGTCCTATCCTTTTAGATAGTTTTTTTGCTTATGACTCATCATTTTCATTTATAAAATTTGATGAAGATACTTTATATTATGCTTCTGATAGTTCTGTAATATCTAATTTTTATAAGAAAATGGATAAGATAACCTCAGAACGAAAAGGAAATCTTCACATAATGCACATTGGAGGATCTCATGTTCAAGCTGGAACAATGTCGAATAGAATTAGAAGGCACATTTTGAAATATTGGGGAGACGAACCCGCATCTCGAGGATTTATTTTTCCATATTCAGCTGCTAACGCCTGCAACAATCCTAAAGATTATTGTATTTCGCGCTCAGAACCTTTTTCTCTAATCCGTAATGTTCATGCTTCTTATCCATCTCCTTTAGGGTTGTGTGGAATTTCTGTTTATTGTACTAATCGTAATCATTCTATCACCATAAAAATGAATGAACCAGATATAGACTTTGCCTCAGATACAATTATTTTATTGGGGCGCTCAAACGGTTTTTTTATCGACCCGATTTTAAAGGAAGACACTATATATCACTTTCCCGACGATACTGATACTTCAAGAGGTAGATATTATTTCTATTTTGATAGACCTATAAACGAATTTACGCTTTATTTTCCTTGTGGTGTAGCTGACACATTTTTCCTCAACGGCATATTGTTAAAAAATGGAAAGCCTGGTATAACTTTTTCTTCCATTGGTGTGAATGGAGCGGCAGTTTCATCGTATCTGCGTTGCTATAATTTTTGTCGAGATTTATCGCTTCTCCCACCTGATTTAGTTATTTTTGGTATAGGTGTTAACGATGCTTTCGATTCAAAATTTGATACATCTGTCTTTAGAAATAACTATCTTAGTCTGATAAATCGTATAAAATCAGTAAATCCTGATTGTGCTTTCATTTTTTTATCAAATAATGACACTTGGAAGAAGGGTAGTAGAGGAAGATACTATGTTAATCAGACGGGACCTTTGGTGAGCGAGACGATGTTTAAGCTTGCAGAAGCCACTCAAGGAGCCGTTTGGGATCAGTTTAACATTATGGGTGGTTTAGGTTCTATGGCAAAATGGCAGGCTAAAGGTTTAGCACAGAAAGACCGTGTTCATTTCACAGTTAGTGGTTACAATCTAATAGGCGATCTTTTTTATAATGCTTTCATCAAAAAAAATAACAAACAACAGCAATGATTATAGATTCGTTAACTCGCTTTTTGGTAAATTTATTTTCATTTGATGAAAGATACCCATTGTTATTTACTCAATTCAATTTTTGGGCGTTTTTTGCTATTATATTCGCTGGATTCGCATTAACACACCGCAAACGTCTTCTCAGAAACTCTTTCCTTTTTTTTGTAAGTGTTTTATTTTACTATAAAACTTCAGGATTATTTGTTTTAATACTCATATTTGAGACTATTTTTGACTTTTTTCTTGGAGTATTGATGGGGAAATCAGCGCGACAAGGTTTGCGCAAAATATTTATGATTACAGGCGTTGTAGTTAACTTGTTAGTACTTTTTTACTTTAAATATGCCTATTTCTGTACTGATTCTTATAATACCATAGTTGGAAGCGAACATGAAGTTTTAAATTGGCTTGCACAATGGGCAAATGAATGGAGCGGTAAAAACTATTTTGATGCCTCAAAGATTCTTCTCCCAGTAGGTATATCGTTTTTTACATTCCAAAATATCAGTTATCTCGTAGATGTTTATAAACGCAAGATACAACACGTTGGAAATATACTTGATTTTGGTTTTTATGTAACATTCTTTCCTCAATTAGTGGCGGGTCCGATTGTTCGTGCCGACCAATTTGTGCCACAGTTGTATAGAAAGTTTTTCCTTACGCGCAAGCAATTTGGTATTGCAGTGTTCTGGATTCTTAATGGCCTTGCAAAAAAGCTGATAATGAGCGATTACTTAGCTGTAAATTTCGTAGATAGAGTTTTTAATAATCCATCGTTATTCACCTCTTTCGAGAATTTATCAGCACTATTTATCTACTCTTTGCAAGTTTATGCTGATTTTTCAGGCTACACAGACATAGCCATCGGTGTTGCGATGTTGATGGGTTTTTATCTTCCTAAAAACTTTAATTCACCATACAAAGCCACAAATCCAGGAAATTTTTGGAAACGTTGGCATATCTCTTTGTCAAATTGGCTTAAAGATTATCTCTACATTCCTTTGGGAGGAAATAGAAAAGCGACTTTCGGTAGTTATTTTTGCATCTCGTTAATAGCAATTGTGATTGTTTTATTGACAAAAAATATGGTGGTTGCTTCTATTATTGGTGTTTTAGCAATAATTTTAATTGCTGTTTCGCTTGCAAGTAAACAAGCACGACTTAAAATTAGCACTAATATCAATATGATGAACACTATGTTGTTGGGTGGTTTGTGGCACGGTGCTTCTTGGAATTTTATGATTTGGGGTGGACTAAATGGAATAGGAATTCTCTCTTATAAAATATGGAAACATTGTAATTTGCTTATACGAATCACTATTGCATCTTTTGTTTTCATAACTTTCTTAATTACCAATCACATTTTCAATAAACCAATATTAGTTATAGGAGCAGTTTGGGCAGGAGTTTGGTTCTTAGGAACTTTTATTAAAACAATATATTACATTATAAAACCCGAAAAAACTATAGCTTGGTTAGATAAAGTATGGGGAATAATTCAAACTTTTGTTTTTATCTCTTTTACGCGGCTCTTTTTCCGCTCTGGTTCAAATTTAGATCCAGCAATAGCGAATGAAACCGCTTGGGAAACCGCAAAAAGTATGGTGAATAGCATTGGGGGGCAATGGAATGTAGCTGCTATTCCTGAGATTTTAGCAAATTACAGAGGTGTGTTTGTGATGTTTGTGTTAGGAATGCTTATTCA
>CADBTU010000049.1 GCA_902797625.1 uncultured Bacteroidota bacterium
TTAAACAGGCAAACCCGAGTTTTCTTCTTTGAATTTCTGGGTGGGGTGGATTTGTCAGTAGAAATCGCCCACACTGGTTTACAGAGGGTTGCGGCTACGAAAAACCTATTTTTTGTTTTTAGCGGACAGCAATAGATTTTTTTATATTTTTGCGCCTAAATTTGAACATTTTGTATGATATATTTGAACATTTTGTAATAAAGTTTTGAGTATTATGGAATACAGAAGGACGCAATTTTCAGAGGTTTACAAGCGGTTAAATGAACCACGAAAGTTTATTCAAGTGATTGCTGGGCCGCGACAAGTGGGAAAATCAACATTGATGGACCAGGTGCTGTCAGACTGTCCTTTTCCACAGTACTTGTTCAATGCGGATGGCGTGGATGAAAATGACACCGATTGGATACGCAGGATTTGGGAAAGTACTCGTTCACAAATGGATATCAAGAATCAGACAGAAGCGGTGATGGTAATAGACGAGATTCAGAAAATAAAACAGTGGAGTGAGATTGTGAAGCGTGAGTGGGATGCGGATACGAGAGCCCATAGGAATCTGAAAGTTTTTCTGCTCGGTTCCTCAAGGCTGATGTTGCGAAAAGGCCTGAAAGAATCACTTGCAGGTCGTTTTGAAATGATTCGTTTAGGGCATTGGAGCGCACAGGAAATGCGGGATGCTTTTGGTTGGACATTGGACAAATGGATCTATTTTGGCGGATATCCAGGGACGGCAGGCCTCATCAAGGACGTGCGGCGTTGGAAAAAGTATGTGAAAGACTCGCTTGTGGCACCTGCCATTGAGAAAGATGTTATTATGACCTCCAATATTTATAAACCTGCTTTGATGAAACAGCTATTTGAAATCGGTTGTTTCTATTCGGCAGAATTGCTTTCGCTCACGAAAGTGTTAGGCCAGTTGCAGGATGCGGGCAACGTAACCACTCTTTCCTCTTACTTGAACATTCTGAACGAATGCAATTTGCTGACGGGTTTGCAGAAATATGCCGCAGACAAAGCCCGTCGCTACAAGTCTGTGCCTAAGTTCCAAGTGTATAACAACGCTTTGTTGACTGCTTATCAGGGGACAACGTATGAAAAAGACAGAGTTGATCCCCAACGATGGGGACGTTGGGTGGAGTCTGCGGTGGGAGCATACCTGCTGAGTGGAGCCGAGTATGGTGAATATCAAGTCTATTACTGGCGCGAGCGTTCTGACGAGGTGGATTTCGTTGTTGTGAGGCAAGGAGAAGTCATAGCATTGGAAGTGAAAAGTGGTCGTCGGGGTATGAACAGTGGTCTTCCGAAATTCTGCGAGCATTTTCATCCCAAACGCGCCCTTGTCATCGGCACCGACGGCATTCCCTTGGAGGAGTTTTTCCGAATTCAAGTGGAAAGTTTGTTTTAGTTGTGGAGGCGAATGGGATAATTGCGACATGATGTACCAAATAACCAACAGGCAATAACCTTCTAATCTCCCTCCTCCAGCATAAACAGTTCCTCCACGGTCTTGCCGAAATACCGCGCCATCTTCAGTGCCAAGAGGGTGCTGGGAACGTATTTCCCTAATTCGATGGAGTTTACCGCCTTGCGTGTCACGCCGATCTTTTCCGCTAATTCACCTTGTCCAGCATCTGGCGGGCCGACATTGTGGGGCAGAGCGGGAGCGGTTTTTCTGAACCGAACATGTATTACAATTAGATCTTATAACGGCATCATGACGATTCGCTACAAAAGTTTCCGCTCTTTTGAAGTTTTACCAGACGCTAATAAAAATTAACAACAATCTCTACAAATAGTAAAAAAGTCATTGCCCTATTAACGACAATGACTTTAAACGCGACATTTCTTGTAGTTGTTTTAGTCTATTTAGTGATATTTTCCTTAAATCTTTTCTTGAAAGATCGCGATATTTCAAATTCTTCGTTATTATCCAAATACACTTTGTCTTTCATTATTTTCATTACTTTGTCAAAATTAACAACTATTGAACGGTTAATTTTGAAAAATTTAGTTTGAGGAAACTTTTTGTAAAAAATTTTCAGATTGCTTCTATAATATTTTTTAGAATTATCGGTGAAATTCACACAAACATAATTTCCAACTTTGCTAAGATATAATACATCTTTGAAAAAAATTCTTGAAGATTCTTCATTGCGAGTTCCTAAAATGAATAGGGATTCACTTTTGTTGAAATTATCGCTAATAAAATAGTGTGGATTATCTTCCTTAAAGTATGAATCAATAGTATTGTTGTTATTATATGCACAAAAAATATTAAGAATTTTACCTATAATTCCATTTAACTCGCTCTCCTCATAAGGAGCATAAAAAATTTCAAAAAATCCCATCTTTAAGAATTGTTTTACCTTTTTTGTATAAATTGTATCACAAAGCCCAACAATAAAAGGAGGTTTTTTAACATCTTGAAGAACGCTTATACAAGATGTATCCATAAACAAAATTGTAGGCGCAGTGCGATTCAATACCTCCGTTGCACTTGCAGAATTATTACACACATTCGTTATATGTAAAGAGTAATACTTTGATAATAAATCTTTTAACCTTGATATTTTTTGAATATCCTGACTTAGAATTACAGTGTTGATTGGATTCATTTTATTACAATTGTAAATTTTGAATAACATATTTGTTTGTAAAATTATTAAATATTAAATTAATCTACTATTAAAAAAACAAAAAAGTGTTGAAATAAAGATAAAGAGTATAAAAAATTCAAATATTAGAGATTTTTTAGCCTCTTTTGACTAAAAACTGTTAAATGCAATTTATATACTTATTTAAGCTAATTTTTGAATATTTTGCCATTTTCTTAATGATATTCAAAAGAAAAACTCTAAAACTGCACATTTTACATTTTTATTACACGAATAATCTTTTTGTAATCTAATTTTCTTATTGTCTTTTCTGTAAAAACAAGTTTATAAAGTTTAAATTGATTATAAATAAAAATACTATATTTGCCAGATTGTGCGGATTTTGCTGCATTGAATAATAAATAATTGAATAACAGTATTTTATATATTAGATGGTTAACGAGATAAATACAAAATATGACCCGATGGCGGTGGAAGACAAATGGTATGACTTTTGGATGAGAAACAATATGTTTCATTCTGAACCTGATAGTCGCCCTGCATACTCTATCGTGATACCTCCACCAAATGTTACTGGTGTGCTGCACATGGGACACATGCTCAACAATACTATTCAAGACGTGCTTGTGCGCAACGCACGTATGAAGGGTTTCAATACCGTTTGGGTACCAGGTACCGACCACGCCTCTATCGCAACTGAAGCAAAAGTTGTTAACTATCTCAAAGAACAAGGCATCGATAAAAAAGACCTATCTCGAGATGAGTTTCTAAAATATGCTTGGGAATGGAAAGAAAAATATGGGGGAATTATTTTGAAACAACTGCGAAAACTTGGTGCCTCCTGCGATTGGGAACGTACTAAATTTACTATGGATGCAGACCTTTCTGAAGCTGTTACTGATGTATTTATTGACCTCTATAACAAGGGATTGATATATCGTGGTGTGCGAATGGTGAATTGGGACCCAAAAGCTCTCACGGCTGTGTCTGATGAAGAGGTTATTTATAAAGAACTTCAATCAAAACTCTATTACGTTCGCTACAAAATAGAGGGTGAATGTGATGAATTTATCACTATTGCTACAACTCGACCAGAAACAATTCTCGGAGATACTGCTATCTGTATGCACCCTGACGACGAACGTTATGCTAAATATAAGGGTAAAAGAGCTATTGTTCCTATCGTAAACCGCCCGATTCCGCTAATTTATGATGAATATGTGGAACGTGAATTTGGTACTGGCGCACTTAAAATCACTCCTGCTCACGATATTAATGACTATAATCTTGGAAATAAATATAACTTAAACTCTATCAATATCTTTAACGACAATGGAACTCTTAATGAAAACGCTAAAGTTCTCGTAGGTGTAGATCGTTTTAAAGCACGTGAAGCAATTATTCCAATGTTAGAAGAGAGTGGTAATCTCGTCAAAATTGAAGATTATACTAACAAAGTTGGCTTCTCTGAAAGAACTAATGAAGTTATCGAACCTAAACTCTCAATGCAGTGGTTTTGCAAAATGGAATCATTAGCTAAACCTGCTCTCGCGGCTGTAATGAACGGCGATATTAACTTCTATCCTGAAAAATTCAAAAACACATATGCCCACTGGATGGAAAATATCAAAGATTGGTGTATTAGTCGCCAACTCTGGTGGGGTCATCGCATTCCCGCTTACTACCTTCCTAATCGTAAATTTGTGGTCGCTCGCAATGCTGATGAAGCTCTCAATATCGCCCGTCAAAAATTCCCTGAACTTAATCTCACTGCCAGCGACCTGAAACAAGATGAAGATGTTATGGATACCTGGTTCTCATCTTGGCTGTGGCCTTTGTCAGTATTTGATGGTATTCGTAACCCTGACAATAAAGAAATTCAATACTACTACCCTACCTCGGCTCTTATTACCGCTCCTGATATTATTTTCTTCTGGGTAGCAAGAATGATTATGGCTGGTTTGGAATGGCATGGACAAGTACCATTTAAAGATGTTTACTTCACTGGCACTGTGCGCGATAAATTGCATCGTAAAATGTCGAAACAACTCGGCAACTCTCCTGACCCCATATTACTGATGGAACAATATGGTGCTGACGGCGTGCGTTTTGGCATGTTGCTTAGTTCTCCAGCAGGTAACGACCTCCTTTTTGATGAATCTCTCTGCGAACAAGGTAGAAACTTTAGCAATAAACTATGGAACGCTTTTCGATTGGTTAAAGGCTGGGAAAAAGACACCAATATTGAACAACCTCTCCATACTAAAACTGCTGTCAAGTGGATGAAAAACAGAATAAATGAAGTTCTCGCTGAGGTTGAAGAAAACTTTAAACGCTATCGACTTTCAGAAAATTTAATGATCATCTATAAACTCATCTGGGACGACTTCTGCTCTTGCTTCCTTGAAATTGTTAAACCTGCATATCTAAAACCTATCGACCAAAAAACCTACACTGAAATCGTAGATATTTTTGAAAATCTAATGGTTATTCTACATCCGTTTATGCCTTTTATCACCGAAGAATTATGGCATACTCTTAAGGAGAGAAATAGTGAAGAATCAATAATGCTTGCTCCTATACCAGAAATTTCAGATATTGATCCTAAACTTCTTAACGAATTTTCCGAAACTCGTAAAATTATTGAACATATTCGTCGTATCCGCAATGAGAAAAATATAGCTCAAAAACATCCTTTGAAACTCTTTATCTACACCAACCCATCCTCAGAAAAACCTGAATACAACGCCGTTGTCGCTAAACTTTGTAATATCGAAAATATTGAATACCGCAATGACAACATTGATGGAGTTTCTTTCATTGAAAATAATATTCAATACTCCATTCCGTTAACAGGTTTAATTGATACATCTGAAGAGATTAAAAAATTGGAAAACGACTTAAAATATGCAGAAGGATTTTTACAAAATGTATTAAAAAAACTCTCTAATGAACGATTTGTTAATAATGCACCTCAACAAGTTGTAGATGTTGAACGTAAGAAGCAATCAGACGCTGAAGAAAAAATTAGAATTATTAAAGAACAATTATCGAAACTTAAATAAGATTATTCTAAAACACAATTATATGAAAAAATTATTTTTATTGACCGTTATTCTTTTGGGTGCAACATCTATTTTTGCGCAAAAGAACGATCTCAACCTAAGTGATCCTATTAAAGCTGATCCTAATGTTACTATCGGTAAATTAGACAACGGAATGACTTACTATATCCGTCAAAATTCTTATCCCAAAGACCGTGTTGAATTTCGTCTTGCCGTAAATGCTGGTTCTAATCAAGAAAATGACGACCAACAAGGATTAGCACACTTCACAGAACACATGGCTTTCAATGGTATCGAAGGATTTCCAAGCAATACCGTTGTTGATCATCTTCGTAGTAAAGGTGTTGTTTTTGGTGCCGACCTTAACGCATACACTAGTTTCGACGAAACTGTGTACATGATTCCTATGCCATTGGATGACCCATCTAATATAGACCTTGGACTCAAAATCTTAAAAGGTTGGGCTCATGGCCTTCTTTTCGATCATAAGGAGATTGACGAAGAAAGAGGCGTTATTATCGAAGAATATCGCTTAGGCTTAGGTGCTGACGACCGTATGCGTAAAGAATATTGGCCAATTCTTATGAAAGACTCTCGTTACGCTAATCGTTTGCCTATTGGTTTGTTGAGTATTCTTCAAACATTCGATTATCAAGTAATCAAAGATTTCTATCAAGATTGGTATCGCCCTGATTTACAAGCTATTATTGTTGTTGGTGATATTAATGTTAAAGAGGTTGAACAGAAAATCAAAACTATGTTTGGTAACATTCCAGCTAAGCAAAATCCTCGTAAAAAAGAGATTTATGGAATAGGTGCCAACAAAGAGCCTCTCGTAGCTGTATGCACCGACGAAGAAGCTACTGGTAATCAGGTTATGCTCATTCGCAAACATCCTCATTTTGCAATGAAAACTATCGGCGATTTCCGTAAACAACTTTGCATTGACCTCTACAATACGATGTACGATGCCCGTTTTTTAGAAATGACCCAAGATCCAAAATGTCCTTTTGTTGGAGCATCTGCTGGTTATGGTAACTTTATCGGAAATACAGATATGTACGGCTCCCAAGCAATGGCTAAGGAAAATCGTATCCCTGAAGCTTTGCAAATACTTATGCAAGAAGATTATCGTGTTTTGAAATACGGTTTTTTGCAAACAGAACTTGACCGCGCTAAAGAAGAATTATTAGAAGGTTATGAGCGCGCCGCTAAAGAAGTTGACAAAACCGAATCTGCTCGCTTTGCCTCTCAATATATCAATAATTTCTTACGTAATGACCCTATTCCTGGTGCAAAACGTGAAAATACTTACGCTAAAAAATTGATGGAAGATATTACCTTAGAAGAAATTAACTCTCTTGCTAAAAATTGGGTTACTGAAGATAATATTGTTGTTGTTGTTACAGCTCCTAAAAAAGAGAATGTTAAAGTTCCATCTAAAGATGATATTCTCTCCATTATCAATAATAAATCTTTAGCAAATGTTCAACCTTACGTTGACACATATAAAGACCAAGAAATTCTTGAAAAAGAAACTCTTAAACCTGGTTCTATCACTAAGGTTGAAAAAATCGATGCCGTAGGAGCTGAAAAATGGACCCTCTCTAACGGTATCACAATATACTTAAAGAAAACTGATTACAAGAATGATGAAATTCTCTTTAGCGCAAGCAGTAAAGGTGGAAAATCTCTATATTCTACTGAAGACCTTGCTTCCGCTGATTTCGCTTCCGACATCATTGACCGTGGCGGTATAGCAGAGTTGGATTTTAACACTCTTACGAAAAAAATGAAAGGTAAAGCTGTTGGTATCTCTCCTAATATTAGTCTCCTTTCTGAAGGTTTTAGCGGTTCTTCTTCTCCTAAAGATTTAGAATTCTTCTTCCAATATCTCAATGCTTTCTTCACTAATCCTCGTATCGACCCTAACGCTTTTGAATTGGTGATGGATGAAACTAAAGAACAACTTAAAATGATTCACGCTCAACCAATGTACAAGTATTTAGGCACTTTCTTAGACGCTGCTTATGATAACGACCCTTATTTAAAACAAATGTTATCTTTCGATGATAACTATTTGAATAAAGTAAACTTCGACCGTGCAGTAAAAATTTATAAAGAACGTTTCGCAAATCCTGCAGATTTCAACTTTTTCTTCGTTGGTAACTACGATGAAAAACAGATGAAAGAATTTGTTGAACTCTATCTTGGATCTATGAAAACTGAGCCTAATAAAAAAGAGAATTACAATTTGAGCGTTTTGAAACCTCGTCCAACAAAAGCTACCTCCCAAACTATTTATGCTGGTACTGAGGAACAAGCTTATATGGGTATGATTATTTCAAATCCTATTGATTTTAGCTATCGAAACTCTATAATAGCTGATATGGTTGGCGAAGCTTTAGATATTCAATTCGTCCGCATCGTGCGCGAAAAGATGGGTGATGTTTATTCTCCTATGGTTCAAATGTCTTCTTCTAAACTTCCAAGACCAGAAATGACTCTTATGATTCTTTTAGGTTGCGCTCCTGAAAAAACTGATAAATTGGCTGATGCAAGTCTTAAGATCCTCAACGACTTTAAAGTTAAAGGTCCAGATAAAAAAACAATGGAACTTATCAAAAAACAGATGATTAGCACCCGCGCTAAAAATATTCAAACTAACCGCTTCTGGTTGAATTATATTAGTGGCAAAGTTGTTTTAGATTTGCCTATAAGTAACCCATCTGAATATGATGAAACCGTTAATTCTATCACTAAGAAAGAGATGGTTGAGTTTATGAAGAAATATTTCAAACCAGAAATTTATACCCGCGCGGATATGATTCCTACAACAATGAAAAAATAATCCTTATAATCTTAATTAAATTATCAAAAAAATGAAAAAATTATTTCTTTTATTAGCAGTAGCAGGTTGTATGACTTTTACAGCTTGTAACAACACACAATCAACAGAACAAAACAAGGAAAATACTGAAGCTTGTGCTGAAAAACCTTGTTGCAAGGAAATGACAGAAGAACAAAAAGCTGAAATGGAAGCATGCAAAAAAGCTACTGAAGATTGGCAAAATTGGGAAAACATCTCTGATGAACGTAAAACTGAGCTTTTAGATAAACGCAAAGCTGATTATGACAAAATGCAAGAAATGAAGAAAGCTCAAGAAGAAAAGAAAGCTCAATTTGAAGCTGCAATGAACAATTGGAATAAACTTTCTTTAGATGAAAAGAAAGCTGCTTTCGACGCTGCTTGCTGCGGTGGTTGCAACAAAAACAAAAGCTGCTGCAAAGGCGGTGATAAACATGGTTGCAACAAAGGCGAAAGCAAAAGCTGCCCTAAAGAAGGTGGCAAATGCCCTAAAAGTGATAAATAATAATTGTTTATGAAGAAGATTGCGGTATTTGCAAGTGGATTTGGCTCTAACTTCCAAGCTATTATAGAAGCTGTGCAAAACAATATCCTAAATGCGGAAATCGCATTGTTGGTATCCGACAATCCTTCAAGCAAAGCAGTTGAACGCGCCAATGCCAACGGCATTGACGCGTTTGCTTTTTGCGCGAAAAAATATGCCAACAAAGCTGAGTACGAAGAATCTATCTTGTCTGAATTACAAAAGCACGAAATTGATTACATTATTTTGGCTGGATATATGCGCATCATTGGTAATACCCTGCTAAGTGCTTATCCGATGAAAATTATTAACCTCCACCCTGCTCTGCTGCCATCTTTCCCTGGAGCACATGGCATCTCTGATGCCTATAATTATGGCGTCAAAGTGTTTGGAATCACTATCCATTTTGTGGATGAAGGTGTGGATACAGGTAAAATAATCGACCAATTTTCTTTTCATATCGAAGATGACGACACCTTAGAAACCATTGAAAATAAAATTCATCAACTTGAACACAAATATTTTCCTTTGACTATTGAAAAAACAATAAACATGTAATATTCTATAGTGATAATAACCTATCAATAAACTTACAAATAGAACCCAAACTGCTGATTTAAATAAAAAAACCATAAAGACTATTAAATCTGTATAAAAGAAACTCCTCTATATTAACCTATGTATTTGGAATCAGTTTTGTTGGCATAAATCCATAATAAATGCACTATTAATGACACCTTTTATGAAAATAAAAAAAATTATTACACTCTCTCTCATTTTATTAATTGCGTTAACATCAAGAGCTCAAACACCCACATGCTACAGAATTTATCTGTCAGACAAAGACAACTCCCCTTATTCCATAAACAACCCTATCGAATACCTATCCCAGCGTGCCATTGACAAGAGAGCACGCTTCAATATTCCGATAACAGAACAAGATTTTCCTGTGAATCCTAATTATATTGGTCAGATAAAACAAATTGACTACAAAATTCAAATTCTGACTACATCTAAATGGATGAATAGTGTTACAATATATTGTCCTGATAATGAAAAACTCTCTATAATTGAAGCCCTTGACTTTGTTGATAGCCTTATTCCTGTTGCTGCTTATAGATTAAATAGTAATAATAATTCTAAAAAAATTGCGAAAATTGATTCTGATTCTCGAAATGATAGTGATTTCTTGTCAGATTCTTTAGGTTTCTATGGTTTGGGAAAAGCTCAAATTGCCATTCATAATGGCGATAAACTTCACGAAGCTGGTTTTCGTGGAGAAGGAATGCTGATTGTTGTAATTGATGGTGGATTTTTTGGTGTAGAAAGTTGCGATTTTTATAAAAAATTAATAGAAGAAGGTCGATTTTTAGGAATGTATGATTTAATGCCCAATTTTGATACATCTTACTATCCTTCTCCATATACTCAAGCACATGGTACAGCGGTAGCTTCAGTGATAGCTGCCAATAAAGAAAATATTTTTGTTGGAACTGCTCCAGAAGCCTCATACGTTTTCATACAATCAGAATACTCTCCTTCTGAAGAGCTTATAGAAGAGGATTTTTGGGCTCGCGCTGCCGAAATTGCAGATAGTATTGGTGCTGATGTTGTTAACTCTTCATTAGGTTATACACTCTATCCCGATTTTCCTCAAGCTAATACCGATTATTCTACTTTCGATGGCCTTCACAGTATAGCCTCTTTATCTGCAACTATTTTGGCTAATAAAGGCGTAATTCCTTGTATTGCAGTGGGCAACGATGGCTTAAATGATTGGTTTCATATAGGGAAACCTTCTGATGCTTTTGATGTTATTTCTGTTGGTGCTTGCACCTATGATAGTATTATTGCAGGTTTCTCTTCTCGTGGATACACTTTCGACGGTCGCGTGAAACCTGATGTGGTGAGCGTTGGTTTTTCCACAACATGCTATCGCCCAGGTAATTCTATAATTCAAGCCAATGGAACAAGTTTTGCAACGCCAGTTATTGCTGGCCTCTGCGCGTGTCTGTGGCAAGCTCTACCACAATATTCATCAATAGAACTAATGCAGAAAATTCGTGAATATAGCTCTCAATATCTCACTCCCGATATAGAGTTTGGCTACGGTATCCCTGATTTCTATTACGCCTATTTTGATCTACTCTCTATTCCTAATCATTCTTTCAATAGTGCTAATATTTTTCCTAATCCTTGTAAAGATTATTTCGTCATCGAAGATGAAAATTCTGAAAAATCTGTTATTAAACTTTATAATATTCAAGGAAAAAATATTCTAACTACAACTAAAGAGTACGGTAACAAAACACAAATCAATATCCAAAATCTTCCAAATGGATTGTATATAGGTGAAATTTTGACCAAAAGTTATCCTAAAAAATATTTTAGAATAATAAAGAGATAATTAACAATAAAGAATTTAAGTATTCGTTAAATATCGTTACTATCTTAAAAAAATGTAACTTTGCTAAATTATTTTGATAAAGAAATCTACTTTTAACATGTTAAGAACACATACTTGTGGCGAGCTGACGCTAAATAATATTCAGCAGACCGTTACTTTAAGCGGTTGGATTCAAAAAATTCGTCATTTAGGCGGAATGATTTTTATAGATTTGCGCGACCGCTACGGAATTACTCAATTGGCTTTCAACCACGAGGAGCGCCCAGAAATTTGCGAAAAAGCCGAAAAATTAGGTCGTGAATGGGTAATAAGCGTAACAGGCATAGTAATAGAACGTTATAGCAAAAATAAAAATATTCCTACTGGCGATATTGAAATTGAAGTACACGAATTGGAAATTCTTAACGAAGCAGAAGTTCCTCCTTTTACTATAGAGGACGAATCTGACGGCGGCGACGAACTGCGCATGAAGTACCGTTACCTCGACATTCGCCGAAATCCAGTAAAAAACAATCTGGTTTTCCGCCATAAACTTGGATTAGAAATTCGCAAATATTTGAGCAACAATGGTTTCCTTGAAATAGAAACTCCATTTTTAGTTAATAGTACACCTGAGGGTGCTCGCGACTTCCTTGTGCCTTCAAGAATGAACCCAGGTGAATTTTACGCTCTACCACAATCTCCTCAAACTCTTAAACAACTGCTGATGATTGCTGGGTGCGACCGCTATTTCCAAATTGTTCGTTGCTTCCGTGACGAAGACCTTCGCGCCGACCGCCAACCTGAATTTACACAAATCGACTGCGAAATGTCTTTTATTGAACAAGAAGATATTCTCAATCTGTTCGAAGGCCTTGTGCAACATATATTCAAAACTTTCAAAAATTTGGAAATCGGGAAATTGGAACGTTTATCTTGGAATGATGCAATGAAATATTATGGCTCTGATAAACCCGATGTTCGTTTTGATATGCGATTTGTAGAACTTAACGACGTTTTACAACATAAAGATTTCAAAGTTTTCAATGAAGCTGAACTTATTGTTGGTATTAAAGCTGAGGGTTGCGGAAACTATTCACGTAAACAAATTGATAATATTACTGATTTTGTGAAAAGTCCACGCGTAGGCGCAGCTGGTATGGTTTATATTCTCTGTAATCAAGACGGTAGTTTCAAGTCTTCTGTTGACAAATTCTACAGCCAAGATGATCTTAGAAAAGTAGCAGAAAAATGTGAGGCTAAACCTGGAGATATGATTCTGATACTATCTGGAAAAAAATCTACAACAAGAAAACAGATGTGTGAGTTACGTCTTGAGATGGGTAATCGCCTTGAATTAAGAAAAGCTGGCGAGTACAAAGCTTTATGGATTGTTGATTTTCCGCTGTTAGAATGGGACGAAGAAACTCAACGCTTTTACGCAATGCACCATCCTTTCACTGCACCGAAACCAGAACATGAAAGTTGGCTCGAAAGTCGTCCTGGCGATGTTCTTGCTAATGCCTACGACCTCGTTATCAATGGTTCAGAAATCGGTGGTGGCTCTATTCGTATTCATCGTCCAGAATTACAAAAACAAATGTTCAAAGCATTAAATTTCAGCGAAGAACAAGCACAAAATCAGTTTGGTTTCCTTATCAACGCTTTCAAATTTGGTGCACCACCTCACGGCGGTATTGCTTTCGGCTTTGATCGTCTTTGCGCTGTTCTTTGCGATAGCGACAGCATTCGCGATTTTATCGCTTTCCCAAAAAATAACGCTGGACGAGACACTATGCTCCCTGCTCCTACACCAATTGATAACAAACAGTTAGAAGAACTGAATATCAAACTAAATCTTCAAACCGAGAATGGAAAATAACGAAAAATACAACGCTTTCAGTCTGCTGAAATTCATCTGGGAACGAAAAAAGTGGTTTTTAATAATTTGTATCACTACTTTTATTGTATCTGCTGCTTGTTCCCTTTTGGTTAGGGCTCGATATAGATCAACAGCAGTAATTTATGCACCTCGCACAAGTTCAGTAGCGAAAATTTTACTTAACGAACAGAACTACAACGAGCGCCTCGACATGCGCGCACTTGCCACTGTTGATGAAACTGAACAGATGATGGCATATCTTAACTCGGTATCTTTAAAAGATTCTCTTATCACAAAATACGACCTCGCTAAGTATTATGATATAGACCTTTCTAAAAAAGGCGGGCAAACTAAACTCTACAAAACTATTACAAATAATCTTGTTATTAAACGCACCGACCTTGGCTCTATCTCTGTTTCTATCGCCGATTGGGACCCTCAACGCGCTTACAATATGACCGTTGATGCAATAAGATGGCTTGATACTATTAAAAATGCTGTTGACCGCGAACGCTTAGAAGCTGCCTATAATGACCTTAAACGACAGTTAGATTCCATCAATAAGGAAATTGCTGTTAATGACGATTCTATTCGCGAACTAATGAAACACGGTGTTTTCAACGTTGAACGACAAAGCGAAAGATATACTCAACAATACGCAATAGCCGTAGCACAAGGAAACACTGCCGCAATGAATAGGTTACGTAGCGAAATGGATACATTGGCAAAATATGGACCTACACTAACTGCTCTTCTCGAAAATGAATTTAACTTCAGCAAATATCAATCTCTTACTAAACAAAAAATGCTTGATGCTCAATTAGATATGAATACTTCTGTTCCCGTTAAATTCGTCATCGACAAACCATTTAAAGCAGATAAAAAATTCTATCCTAAAAGATCTATCATCGTTATTGTTTCTGTTTTATGTGCTTTCTTAATAACTCTGATTGTTCTTCTTTTTATAGATAAAATTGACGAAAAATCAACTAAATCATCAACAGAATCTGACAAACAATAGCAAAAAACGCCAAATTTTTGGAATTGCTATTGCTTTATTTCTGATTCTTGCTAACGGTTTTGCAATAATCAGGGAGTTTTCTTATGTTCCCATTGTCTCCGTTGCTTTGATCGGTGCTTATATCGTGATTTTTCACACTGATTGGGCTCTTTATATTACAGCTTTTTGCACTCCTTTATCTGTAATTTTGAGTAGTAAGGAAATTCATTTAGGACTATCTCTTCCTTCCGAATTATTTATGATTTCTCTCACTTTTCTATTTTTTGTTCGTATTTTATACGACTTAAAAATTAAGAGAGATTTTATTAAACATCCTATTTCCATTGCTATTTTTATCTATTTAGGATGGATGTTAATTACTTGTTTTACAAGTGTTAGACCCATAATTTCTTTTAAGTATTTCGCATCAAAATTGTGGTTCATAACTTGTTGTTATTGGATGTTTATGCAATTAGCAGAAGATGGATGGCAAAAAATAGTATCTTATTTCAGTTCTTACGCTTTAGGATTGCTTATAGTTGTATCCATTACAACCGTAAAACACGCACTTAGTGGTTTTGACGAACATTACGCGCACTGGGTGATGTCGCCATTTTATAATGATCATACCGCATACGGTGCTGCATTAGCATTTATGATTCCTATCACCGTGGGGTTCATTTTTTTAGATGGCATCAAATATTGGCAAAAACTTCTATTCTCTATTTTATCTGTATCACTACTCGCTGGATTTTACCTCTCTTTCAGTCGCGCCGCATGGCTTAGTTTAATTGCTGCTATAGGTGTTTTTATAATTATTAAATTACGCATAAAGTTATCTTGGTTAGTAAGCTTTAGTGCTATATTTGGGGCATTGATATTCTTTTATGCTGACGATATTCTCTATAAAATGAGCAAAAATAGTCAAGATTCTTCAGGTAACTTCGTAGAACATGTGCAATCAATATCGAACATAAGCACCGATGCGTCCAACATGGAACGTATAAACCGCTGGACAGCAGCTTTCGGAATGATTAAAGAGAAACCTATCTTTGGTTGGGGACCTGGTACCTATCAATTTGAATACGCTTCATTTCAACAAGCTAAATATCAAACAATTATATCTACAGATTTCGGCGATGGAGGAAATGCACACAGCGAATATATCAACCCATGCGCTGAATCTGGAATATTTGGAATGATTTCTGTTTTTTGTCTTTTAATATGTGTAATGTATTATGGTATAAAGACTTATATACATTCACAAAATAGAAACAACAAATTGCTTTCCCTTATTATGACTTTATCGTTGGTTTCTTATTTCACCCACGGAGTATTCAATAATTTTTTAGACACTGATAAACTTTCTTTGCTTTTTTGGAGTGCATTTGCTGTGATTATGGTCTGCAATGTTAACTCTCAACAATTGAAAAGTTAATATTTTCAACATATTTTAAACGCAAAGCGTAAAGTATTTATATTTTTCTTATCTTTGCACGAAAATAAAATATAGTCATTATGTCTTTTATCACTGAACGTATAGCATTGGAAGGGTTAACCTTTGACGATGTGCTTCTTATTCCCGCATATTCAGAAGTTTTACCCAAGGATATCAACTTAAGAACAAGATTCACAAGAAACATCAGTTTAAATTTACCATTTGTATCTGCTGCTATGGATACAGTAACTGAGTCTAAAATGGCTATCTCTATTGCTCGTGAAGGTGGCATAGGCGTAATCCATAAAAATATGTCAGTTGAGGAGCAAGCCAAACAAGTTGCTTCCGTAAAGCGAGCTGAAAATGGCATGATAAATGCTCCAGTAACTATATCACCCAACAAATCTGTTGGTGACGCTTTGAGAATGATGTCTGAATATCATATCGGTGGTATTCCTGTTGTAGATGAAAAAAATATACTCATAGGTATAGTTACTAATAGAGACCTACGTTTCGAGCGTAATTTCAACAGAAATATTTGTGATGTAATGACTAAAGATAGTCTTGTTACAACATCTCGTGATACAGACCTTTACGCGGCTGCTGATATTCTTCAACAACATAAAATTGAAAAACTTCCTGTAGTTGCTGAAGATGGAACTTTATTAGGGCTAATCACTTACAAAGATATAACCAAAGCTAAAGATAAACCTTACGCATGCAAAGATTCTCAAGGAAGACTAAGAGTTGCTGCTGGTATAGGAATTACTAACGACGCGCTGAAACGCGCTGAAGCCCTCGTGGAAGCTGGAGTTGATGCATTAGTTCTCGATAGTGCCCACGGTCATTCCAAAAACGTAGTAAATACTCTTTTAGAAATCAAGAGAAATTTTAATAACGTTGATGTCGTTGTGGGTAACGTTGCCACTGGTGAAGCCGCTAAATTACTCGCTGATAACGGTGCTGATGCTATTAAAGTTGGTATTGGACCAGGCTCTATTTGCACTACCCGCGTGGTTGCAGGCGTTGGCGTACCTCAGCTTAGTGCTATCTATGGAGTTTACAAAGTTCTTCAATCATGCGATATTCCTCTTATCGCTGATGGCGGTATTCGTTACTCTGGAGACATAGTTAAAGCTTTAGCCGCTGGCGGAGACTCAGTAATGCTCGGTGGTCTGTTGGCTGGTGTTGAAGAATCCCCTGGCACAACAATACTCTTTAACGGTCGTAAATTTAAGACCTATAGAGGAATGGGCTCCCTTGAAGCTATGCAACAAGGCTCAAAAGACAGATATATGCAAAGCGAAGTTGACGATGCTAAAAAACTCGTACCTGAAGGTATCGTTGGTCGAGTACCTTATAAAGGTGATCTCTTTGAAGTTATATACCAAATGGCTGGCGGTTTGCGCTCTGGAATGGGCTATTGCGGAGCTCAAGATATTAAAACTCTTCATAATGCTAAATTCTGTAGAATTACTAATGCTGGCGTTTTAGAAAGCCATCCTCACGATATTACTATTACTAGCGAAGCTCCTAATTATTCAAGTGAATCTAAATAATTATCAATAATCATTAAAAATACACCGTTATGAAAAATATCATCGTAGGCATAGATTTTTCCAATAGTGCTATGAACGCTATGCGACACGCTGTAGCTGTTGCTCTGAAAACTGGTGCTGACCTTCACCTTGTTTGGGTTAAAACTCCTGGCGTTTCTAATAATGTTACAGAAGATAATGGCGATAACTATATGAATAAGGTGCAAAATTCATTAGATGAATGGAAACAACTCTGTATGATGGAATCTCCTAAAACTAACGTAAATACCGTAGTTTTGGAAGGTAAAGTTCATCAAGAAATTACTAAATACGCCGCTAATCAACAAAGTTCTATTATCGTGATGGGTACTCACGGAACATCTGGTTTTGAAGAAGGTTACATAGGAAATAATGTGTACCGCCTGATTAACAACGCTACTGTTCCTATTCTTATTATGCGCGAAAATATTGAAATAAATCGAGATCTTCACAATATTTATGCCCCTATCGACTTGAGTTTTGAAACTTTGCAAAAAATGCGCTATGCTATCTATTTGGCAAAATCTTTCGCTGCTAAAATCTCTATCGTTGGTGTTTATTATCCTAATAACGCTGATACACGACACGTTATCAATGTCCAAATGCGCCACGCTTCTGATATGTGTGAGGACGCTAATGTTCGCTTTGATTTAGTACCTCTAACTATCCAAAACAACCTCTGCCAAGGTGTTCTTGATCACGCTACTCAACTCGACTCTAACCTTATTGTCGTTATGCGCGAAGAAAATGAAACAGACTTTACCGCTAACGCTACAATGCGCGAAATTCTCAGTACTTCTAAAATGCCTCTTCTCATTATCCCTAACGTTACAGCTATTGGCTTGGGTAGATAATGGCTTTGGTTAAAAAAAATTTCATCTTAATAATTATCCTCTTTTGTGGATTTTTCAAACTTTCAGCTCAAACAGGCGGAAAGTTTGTTTATAATTTCTTGAATCTTAGTTATTCGTCTCGCTTGATGGGACTCGGTGGAAACTTTATATCTGTACAGGATGCTGACCCATCTCTGATGCTCGTGAACCCATCTTATATTTCTGAAAATCATCATAATCAATTATCTCTAAACTTTACCAACTACTTCGCTAAAAGCAACGCTATGTCTGCGGCGTATTCTTTCTCTTTTAATAATGTTGGGAATTTTGCAGCTGGAATTTATGCTTTAAGCTATGGCTCGTTTCGAGGTGCTGATGAAACTGGCGTGGAAACGGGAAAGTTCTACGCTGGAGATTATGCTCTTGTTTTCTCTTGGGGACGAAAGTTATCAACCAATTTTGCTATCGGTGCACAACTGAAAACTATATTTAGTCATTACGAATCTTACTTCTCTTTTGGCTTAGCAGCTGATATTGCTGGTAGTTACTTCGATGATGATAATAATCTATCCCTAACATTACTTGCAAAAAACATAGGAAGCCAAGTGAAAACCTATGCTCCTGGAAATTTAGAACTCGTTCCTTTTGATTTACAATTTGCTATTTCTCAACGTCTTAAATACGTTCCTATTAGATACCATATTTCTCTGCACTCGCTATATCGCTGGAATATGAATTATTTTGGTAAAGATAACCCTTTTCTTGAAACTGATGCTATTTCTGGACAACTAAAATATCCTTCTAAGTTCGCTCAACATACTGATAATTTTTTTCGTCATTTCGTCTTTGGAATAGAAATTGAACCTATAAAATATTTTTCTATACAATTAGCCTATAATCATAACATTCATCAAGAAATGAAAGTTGTTGCAAGAAAATCAATGGCTGGGTTTTCTTACGGAATACAACTGAAAATCAAAGGTATAAATGTTGGATTTTCTCGTTTACACTATGCTGTGGGAGCTATTCCAAATTGTTTTGATTTTGCACTTGATTTTAATGAACTTTCAAAAAATTCTAAACATAATAAAGCAAGAAAATTAGAAAAAGTTAGCAGATAAATATGAAAATTCCGTTCTCCCCTCCACATATTGACGAGAAAATCATAGCTGAAGTTGCTGATGCTTTGCGCTCTGGTTGGATTACCACTGGTCAACGCACAAAACTTTTTGAACAAAAAATAGCAGATTATTGCAACTGTAAACGAGTGGTCTGCGTTAATTCTGCTACAGCAGGCCTTGAGCTGACATTACATTGGTTTGGAATAGGAGTTGGAGATGAAGTTATCATCCCAGCTTATACTTATACCGCCACAGCTGCAGCTATTATACATTGCGGAGCTAAACCTGTAATGGTTGATGTAAATGAAGACTTTCTCATTAACGTTGAAAACGTAAAAAAAGCTATCACCTCGAACACAAAAGCTGTGATACCTGTTGATATTGCTGGTTTTCCCTGTGATTATGATAAACTTTTTGAAATTGCTAATGATGACAACATTAAAAAGCTTTTTAAACCTAAAAATAGAGAACAAGAACAACTCGGTAGAATATTGATTTTATCTGATGCTGCGCACTCTCTCGGTGCAACTTTCTTAGAAAAAAAATCAGGCTCTCTTGCTGATATAACTGTGTTTTCTTTCCACGCTGTAAAAAATTTAACCACAGCAGAAGGAGGAGCTATTTCTATAAATTTACCTGCAAATTTCGATTGCGATAAAATCTATAATGAATTATGTGTTAATTCTTTACACGGACAAACAAAAGACGCTTTAGCTAAAACTAAGGCTGGAGGTTGGCGCTATGATGTCTCCACTATCGGCTATAAATGTAATATGACTGATATTGCTGCAGCTATGGGATTAGTAGAATTAGAACGCTATGACTCTCTTATTCTACCACGACGCAAAGAGATTTTTGATAGATATCACGCTGCTTTTATCAATGACGATAGATTTATTTGTCCTATATTCGAAACAAGTACAAAAAAAACATCATATCACGTTTATGCTCTAAGAATTAAAAATGCCTCAGAAAACGACCGCGATAGAATAATACAACAAATGGCAGAATTGGGAATTGCTACCAATGTGCATTTTATTCCTTTACCTCTGCTTTCTGCATATAAAAAACTTGGCTATAAAATAGAACACTACCCTATTGCATATAATCTTTTCTCTAACGAAATCAGCCTGCCTGTATATTTTAACCTTACAAACGAACAAGTTGATATAGTTATTCAAGCATTAAGAAACTTACTATAAAACTGTTATTATTTCGTCTATTTTTTGATCGTGATCTTCTGATGGAATTACATCTAAGAATTGAAAATCGAAGCATATACCTATTTTGTACACGTTTTTATTGTTAACAAGAAATCTATCGTAATATCCTTTTCCACGACCTAAACGATTTCCTTGTTTATCAAAAGCCATGCCTGGAACAATTATTAAATCGAAGTTTCCTTTATAAGGATTATTTTGAGGTTCAGGAATATTAAAACTTCCTTTTGCTAAAGAAACTTCATACTCCAACGCTGTGGGAATTATATCATCACCTAATACTACAGGAAGTATAATATGTTTTTTATTCCTCCACTTTTCAATAAAATCTAACGTATAGACTTCGTCGGGAAGTGAAGCATACAACATAATATTTTTAGCTTCTATAAAATGTTCATTGTTTTCAAGTTTAGAAAGTATTATCTCTGATTGACTTAATAACTCAGATTTAGAATGCCTTTTTTTCTCTTCTCGAATATATTGTCTCAGACTATTTTTATCCATTTATCAAAATTTATTCTAAACTATTTAACATTTATACACCATTCCAAGGTCGCAGCGTAAAATATTTATTCACATGCTACAACAAAAAAAGTTGTTGCTTACACTCACCAAAAAATTTTATATTTCCACTTTTTAAACTATATACAACAAGTACTATTGATAAAGTTTTAAGCAGCTTCTATATGGTGTTCTTCGTCTTTTGTGGCCATTCCGATATAAATTGCACTTAAGAGTGTAAATACAAAGGCTTGAATAAATGCTACTAAAAGTTCCAGGACCCCCATAAAAATGTAGAAAAATATTGAAACTATAGAAACGCCATAACCAAGTACTGGCATCATCTGTCCAAAAATAAAGATAAGAGAAATAAATCCTAAAACTACTATATGACCAGCCGTAATATTAGCAAAAAGTCGTACCATTAATACGAAAGGTTTGGTAAAAATTCCAATAATCTCAACAAGTGGCATCAAAGGTACTGGAATTTTCAACCACCATGGAACGCCAGGAGTATTAACGATATCAAGCCAATATTCCTTATTTCCAGAAAAAGTAGTAACAAAGAATGTAATAATAGCCAAAACACCTGTTACTGCAATATTACCTGTTAAATTTGCTCCTCCAGGAAAGATAGGAATTATACCCATCAAATTATTAATCAGAATGAAGAAAAAAAGAGTTAAAAGATAAGGTGCGTATTTATTAGATTTTTCGCCTAAAGATGGATTTATTACCTCATCTTGTAAGAATACGATTACTGGCTCAATAAAAGCTTGCAACCCCTTTGGTGCTTCATCGGGATGTAGTTTATATCTTTTCGCTATCGAAAGAAAAATAGAAATCAGCAAAATAATAGAGACAAAAAGAGCACACACATTTTTAGTTATAGAAAAATCCCATTTACAAACATGATTAGGATACAAATCTTTTTCCTCTAAATGACCTGAATAATTTGAAAAGTCGCCCTCTAACTTTACAATTTTACCTTTATTATCGCCCCAGCCTAAAGCATAACCATTATAGGCAGCCTCTCCGTGATGGAATTTATTAGACATAAAAGTTACCAATTGCCCATCATCAAAAATAATTATGGGCAGCGGTATTGTAAAACTTTTTTCTCCTTCACCACATATATGCCAACCGTAACTATCAATCACATGTTCAATAATAAACGGACCAGCATCAAAATTTTCTTCCTCATTTTGAGCTGCAAAAACTTGGATATTTCCCAACAAAATTATAACCAACACCGCCAAAAATCGCCAACTCTTTTTGTTTGATATCTTTTTCATAAAACACTCAATATATTAAAAA
Organism: uncultured Bacteroidota bacterium; assembly: GCA_902797625.1. Taxonomy (GTDB): domain Bacteria; phylum Bacteroidota; class Bacteroidia; order Bacteroidales; family WCHB1-69; genus F23-D06. The sequence goes on from CADBTU010000049.1 coordinate 22,345, forward strand.
AATAGGCCTATCAGCACGAATTTATATTCTCTAATTGGCGCGCAAATATAAAAAAAATCACAATTACACTACAACAATAAAAATAACCAAAAAGATATTGATATTTTTTATACCTTTGCCGCCGATAATATTATTAGTTTAACAATTAAAAGAAAGAGGTATTTTTTATGATTATTGTTCCCATTAAAGAAGGCGAATCAATTGACAAAGCGCTCAAGAAATTAAAAAAGAAATTCGACAAAATTGGCATAAAGAAAGAAATTCGCGCCAGACAAGAATTTACAAAAAAGAGTGTAATTCGCAGGGAGCAATTGCGCAAAGCCATTTATGTACAGCAGCTTCGCGCCGCTGAAAATGAATAATTTGGTTATGCCAATCCATTAAAAAAACAGGGGTTCCCTGTTTTTTTTTTACAAAATGATTCCTATGATAGATTATTCTCATTTTATTGATCATGTAAAATATGAAAAACGTATGTCGCCTCATACTGTTAATGCATATAATACAGATTTAATACAATTTTTTGTATTTCTTGATGAAAAATTGAATATCACAAACATTGAAGATATAACATCTAAAGATATTAGAACTTGGATTATTACACTTTTAGAAGACGAATCTATTCAAGCATCTTCAGTTAATAGAAAAATAAGTTCTCTTCGGGCATTTTTTCATTATGAAGTGAAAACCAATCATTTGTCAAAAAATCCTACTATAGGTTTAATAACTCCCAAAAATAAGAAAAAATTGCCAGTTTACGTTGATAAAAAAGATATGGAACAGCTATTTTCTGATGAACTTTTTTCTGATAATTTTGAAGGATTACGCGATAAAATGATTCTTGAAGTTTTTTATGAAACTGGAATACGACTTTCTGAACTTATAAATATTAAACGTCAAGATGTTAATCTTCAAAATAATACAGTACGAATTTTCGGAAAAAGAAGCAAAGAACGTTTGATTCCATTTGGAAATAGACTGTCAGAGTTATTGACAATCTATTTTGAAAATTATAAAAAAAAATTTATCGTTGAATCAGAAAATTATTATATCTTTGTAACCGTCAAGGGAAGTAAACTTTACCCTAAGGCAGTCTATAGAATTGTGCGCAAATATTTAGAGATGGTAACCACTATTAGCAAAAGAAGTCCGCATGTGATTAGGCACACCTTTGCAACGCATTTACTAAACAATGGTGCAGATCTTAATGCGATAAAAGCTATTTTAGGGCACAGTAGCTTGGCAGCCACACAAATCTACACGCATAACTCTGTAGAGCAATTAAAATCTATTTATAAACAAGCTCATCCAAGAGCATAAAAAGGAGGTTTTTATGAAAGTTACAATCAATTCCGTTCATTTTAAAGCGGATCAAAAACTGGAAGAATTCATCAATGAGAAAGTTAGTAAATTAAACAAAGTTCACGATGGCATTATCGGAGCCGAAGTGTCTTTAAAATTAGAAAATACAGATTCTCATGAGAATAAAACAGTTGATATTCGTATGAATATGAAAGGTTATGATGCTCGCGCCAGCAAAACAGCAAAAAGTTTCGAAGAAGCAACAGACTTATCTGTTGATGCTCTAAAAAAACAACTTCTTAAATCAAAAGAAAAAAAAGAACAAAACAAACGCCCTAATGGCGATATATCGTTCGAAGACTAAAGTTTAACAAAAATAGTTAGGTACACAAGAGGGTGACTAAAAAGTAGTCATCCTCTTTTTTTATTCATGTTGTCCAACCCCTGCTTTATAATACAACGTATTGCTATAAGAGTTTCTAAATAAATATTCTGTTAAATGTTTTATGTCTTTTTCTGAAACTTTGAAATAATTTGAAGTTTCATCTAAAATATCTTCAGCTCTATTATAAAATTCACCTACTGCTAAATTATTGGCCCTATCTTCTACTTTCAAATTTTTTTCCAGAATAATTGATTCTGCATTATTTTTAACTTTTTGCAAATCATAACTTATAGAACTATCAAAATATAACGTTTTTAGATATTTTGATAACTCTTCATCTGCTTTTTCTATTGAAATACCCTCAGCAGGACGACCTCCTATCATAAACAAACCACAATGATGAGTTCCTGATATAGATGCTGAAATATCTGTAAAAATACGTTCTTTAAGTACTAATTTCTTATATAAATACGAGGATTTTCCTGTCCCAAGAATATCAGATAATAAATCATAAGCATAATAATCTGAAGAAGTACGTTCACACATAAGCCAACTTTTATACAGCATATCATTGGGTACATTTTTATTAACTATCCTCATTCTATCATATAAATTTGGCAACTCTTGAGGATAAAAATGAGGATTTATTTTGCCTGCTGGAATATCTTCAAACCACTTAGATGCCAATTCAAAAATATTATCTGTATCAACATTTCCTGCTACAACTAAAATTGCATTCGCTGGGCAGTAAAATTTCTTTCTAAAATTTTTTACAACATCTAAATCTACCCGTTCAATATGTTCTATTTTTTTACCGATAGGAAGCCACTGATATGGATGATTTTTGTAACTCTCATCATTAAGTTGCAACAAAAGATCTCCGTATGGCACATTTAAACATGTTTCCTTAAATTCTTCAATTACAACCTGTTTTTGAACATTTAAACTATTTTGAAATAGTAACAAATTTAACATTCTATCAGATTCAAGCCATAAAGCCGTTTCTATATTTTGGGCTGGTAGAACGATGTAATAATTTGTAAGATCCTGCGAAGTATATGCATTATTAATTGCACCAGCTTTTTGAAGTTCTACATCGAAATCTGGTGCAGCAGCTGACCCCGTAAACATAAGATGCTCAGTAAGATGAGCTAATCCTGTAGATTCTGGATTTTCATCGCGTGAACCAACACGATAAACAATTGTACAAGCAGCTAAAGGCGTTGTGTGATCTTCGTGAACAATCACAATTAAACCATTTGAAAGAGTTTTTCTTAAAAATTTCATATCGATAATTTGGCTGCAAAAGTAATTATTTAATTCATTTTGATAGATAAAAATCAATCATAGTAACTTTTTGAAAAAATATTGGCAAAAAATTCCTTTTTCCAACGAAAAAAAATGTCAAAATTTTGAAAATAATGAATTATAATTTTATGCTATAAATATAATTATCTATATTTCAAAAAGTTAGCAATTATTTTTTGAGAAATAAATTTTTTTTCAAAAAAATTAAATGATAGTTACAAGATATAGAAAAAAGTGTATCTTTGCCGCGACAACAGATGAACGCTTCCTTAGCTCAGTTGGTTAGAGCATCTGACTGTTAATCAGAGGGTCCAAGGTTCAAGTCCTTGAGGGAGCGCAAAACAAA
>CADBTU010000050.1 GCA_902797625.1 uncultured Bacteroidota bacterium
CAGATCTGCTTGTAGGAGACGTGGACTCACCGCATTTGATACTTTTGCTTAATGGCGGTACAAATGAGTCAGCTCGTATGATTTCGCAAGATACACTTTTTCCAAGTAGTTGTCCTATAAACCTCTTTTCAATGCCTGCTGCAGCTTTTATAAAATTACCAAATAAAACAAATCATTCTTTGATTGTCTCTCCTTCCGATCCATCTCTAAATAAATCTCAAGACTTAAATAGCGTTTGGCAATATGATTTTGATACAACTCTTAATAATTATACGCTTATTAAAAGAGATTTTTTACAAGGCGATATGATAGATGTGGGAAGTGGTTGTTATCCAGTGCTTTATGATTTTGATAATGATGGTTTAATAGATCTTTTTTTGAGCAATTATGGACAATTTGATAGTGTTACTATAGATAATGGTTTTTCTAAAGGACATTTTTCATCTTCAATTAGTTATTATAAAAACACTGGAACAGCAATTTCTCCAGAGTTTACCTTGCAAACAAGAGATTTTGGGACTCTTAAAAACTTAAATTTAAAAGCTTTCTATCCTACATTTGGAGATTTTAACGGAGATGGGTTAACCGATATGCTTTGTGGTAACGAAGATGGAACTTTATTATTTGTGCCTAATAGCAGGTTATTAACAGGTTTAGGAGAGATTGTATTTAACTATCAAAATATAGATAATGGCGAATTTAGCACTCCTCAATATTTTGATTTAGACAGAGATGGAAAAAAAGACTTAGTGATAGGCAATCGTCGTGGTTTGTTTTCGTATTACAAGAATGTTGGAGAAAATCATCCTATCTTTCAAAAAGTTACAGATACACTTGGCGGAGTGGATTTGCGAAATTATGAAATGTCGTATTTTGGCTATAGCACACCCTGTTTGTACCGTGACTCTATTGTGGGAACTGTACTTTTTTGCGGAAATGAAATGGGAAATATCTCACTATTTAAGAATATTGATGATAATCTTGATGGAACTTTTGAAAAAGCCGATGATAATATAGCAGAATCAATTTCTGGATTCGCATTTCCTTTTAATGAAGGAAAGCGCACTGGAGTGGCAGTATATGATTTAAATGGCGATCAATATCCTGAAATTTTAATAGGAAATTATGCGGGTGGAGTTTCGTTTTTTAATGGTGTTACACCTCCCTTACATCTATCTACTACTGACAATAAACCTGAAAATATAACACTTTTTCCTAACCCTAACAATGGAATATTTTCTATTAAACATGATGCTTCAGTGAATATTATAGAAGTTTTAGATATTTTTGGAAATATAATTTGGAAAAATAAAAATGTTGGCAATAGAGAAACGTTGGTTGAGCTGAAAGAGATTAAAAATGGACTCTATTTTGTACAAATAGATAGAAAAACTATAAAAAAAATAATAATCTGCAATTTATAAAGAAAAGATGAGATTAGACAAATATTTATTGGAAAAAGGTTTTTTTGCATCGCGAGAAAAGGCACAAACAGCAATAAAACACAAAACAATAAAAGTGAATGGTGAAATATCTACAAAAGCCTCTCAAGATATTGACGAAACAAGCCTTGTTGAGGTTATAGATATTTTCAATAAGTATGTGAGTATGGGAGGATTGAAATTAGAAAAAGCTATTAACGATTTTTCTCTTGATTTTAACGGAAAGAGTGTTCTTGATATAGGAGCTTCTACAGGTGGTTTTACGGATTGTGTTTTGCAACACGGTGCAGAATCTGTAACAGCTGTTGATGTTGGTTCGGCGCAGCTTAGCTCATCTCTGTTACAAAACCCTAAGGTTCTTTCTATTGAAAATAAAGATTTTAGAGACCTTAGTGCTGACGATCTTGATAATAAAAAGTTTGATATAATAGTATCGGATGTATCTTTTATCTCGCTCACATATATTATCCCAAATATGGTTGATTTTTTGTCAGATAGTGGTTTTGCTATTCTGTTGATAAAGCCACAATTTGAGGCTGGTCCATCTTTCTTGAATAGAAGTGGTATCGTAACAGAAGAGAAAGGACAAAAGTTAGCAATTCAAAAAGTTGTAGGAGAAGCTTTGAATAACAACCTTTTCCTAAATAATATTTCGGTTTCAACTCTGTTTGAGAAATATAAAAATGTGGAATTTTTATCGTTATTTTCACGAAAAAATAATAATTTTGCTGTGGATTTTAATCAATTATTTGCAGAAATAAAAAAAATTAAAAAATCTTTGTAGGGTTACTATGAAATTAGGTTAATTCTATTTTTGTGTAATTATTTAAGAACTCAGAAGTTTATATAACAATGGCATACAATAAATTAACAAGAAGTGCAAAAGATTCGAAAATTGCAGGTGTTTGCGGTGGCTTGGGCAAATATTTAAACATCGACCCTAACATATTGAGAATTATATTTATTCTACTCATTTTTTTTGGTACCACAGGACTATGGATATATCTGATTATGTGGATAATACTTCCAGTAGATCCAATGATTTAACCTAATTATTATAGCTTATGAAGAAAACTTTGCTTTTATTTCTAATTACTATTATCGGGGTAGTTTCTTATTCTCAAAATTTAAAAGGTAAAGTTTTACAAATAGTTGAGAATGGAGATACATTGAACGTGAGTATGGCGGCATTACAGTGGCTACATACTTCAATTGGTGTTCATTCTGATCAGAACGGCGATTTTATATTAAAACGAACACATACTGATACTTTAATAGTATCTTTTCCTACATTTTTACCCGATACAATAGTTGTTCCTAAGCATCAAAATGAGATTACCATTATTTTGAATAGTGCACATAGTTTGAATGAAGTGAGTATTATTGCAAACGATGGTTCTTATATTTCAGTTCAACCTATTTTAACACAAATAATTAGTTCCGAAGGTCTTAGAAGAGCTGCTTGTTGCAACCTTGCCGAAAGTTTTGAAGGAACAGTAGCTATTGATGCCGACTATCCCGATGCTGTAAGTGGAGCACGGCAAATCTCTATGCTTGGATTGGCAGGCATTTATACCCAGATTCTTCTCGAAAATGTTCCATTTATAAGAATTCTTTCTCAGCAATTTGGTCTTGGTTTTGTACCAGGCTCTTGGATGGAATCTATAAACATCTCTAAAGGCACATCTTCTGTGGTTAATGGTTACGAAGGAATAACAGGCCAGATAGATGTTGAGTATAAAAAGCCAGAAACTAATTTGGAACGAGTTTTTCTTAATGTTTATACTAATACGATGGGAAGAGGCGAAGTTAGTTTTAACACCCGAATACCTGTATGTAAAGATGAAAATGTTAGCACTAATTTTTTAATTTATGCTGCCGACCAATTCGCAAAAATGGATATGAATCACGATGGTTTTATGGACGCACCGCGCAGCCGCCAAATCAATTTTGTGAATCGTTGGGACTATAAGTTGAAAAATATGGAAGGGAGAACCCTGATGAATTTCTTATGGGATAATCGTTTTGGTGGACAAATGAATTTTACTCCTAAAACAATACGTAAAATAGATTCTTTACCATACGGTTTTACGTCAGATAATTTGCGTTTACAACTTTTTTCAAAAAATGGCTTTCTGTTAAAAGGAGAGCATGAGAGTGTGGGTACAATAGTCTCTTTTACAGGACATCGTTTACATTCTCATTATGGCAATAGTATATACTCTGCAAATCAATATTCAGGATATGTTAATGTGATTTATTCTAATAAGTTCGGTTCAAAATTCCGTCATAAGATCTCTACAGGTGCGAGTTTTCAGTATGATAATTTGTCAGGACATTATGAAACTATTGCTGACTTAGGATATATGGTTGCTAATAAAAATTCAATAAAAGATTTTGTACCAGGTGTTTTTACTGAATATGCTTATATTATCGATCCTAAATTGGTGCTTATGGCTGGTATGCGTTTAGATTATAATATTGGCTATAAAAAAGTATTATGGACACCGAGATTACATGCTAAGTGGCAGATAACTAAAAATTTATCTCTGCGTGCCTCAGTGGGAAAAGGCTATAGGACACCATATTTTTTCTCTGAAAATATATCTTTATTGTTATCTTCACGAGACATTGTTATCAATGAAGACCCCGAAATTGAAGAAGCCTATAATTACGGTTTTAGTACAGTGTACCAATTTAATATGCCAGGCGGGAAATCATCGTTGGTTTTTGATTATTTTTATACAGATTTTGTACAGCAGATGATTGTTGATTTAGACGATGTTAGAGAAGTACACTATTTTCCTTTAAATGGTTATTATAATGGTTTTAGTAATAAGTCTCGTTCACATTCAGCTCAAATTGAGCTTACTTTGAAATTATTTAAACGATTTGAAATCCTCTTAGCATATAGATTTAACGATGTTCGCTATATGAAACAAGGCTTATTTCAACAGAAGGAGCTTATGAGTCAGCATAAAGCACTTATCAATCTTAATTATAGCACTCCTTATGATAAGTGGAAATTTAATGTCAATTTTCAAATATTTGGACCAATGTCTTTACCTAAAACTCAGTCTAATCCAGAACAATATCGTCGTCCTGATTATACAAATCCTTATTGTTTGCTTAATGCTCAAATAACAAAAAAATTCCGCCGTTGGGAAATATACTTTGGAGCTGAAAATATCTTAAATGTAAAGCAAAAAGACGCAATTATTGCTTCTGACCAACCATTTAGTGAATTCTTTGATGCAACTATGATTTATGCACCGATAACTGGTATTATGGGATATGCTGGATTTAGGTTTATACTAAAATAGTTTAAATTATCAGCATAGTGCTTTAGTGAAATTTTAGTTATTCTCTCAAACACGAGTAATAAAAATATGAAGCAATACGAAATTTATTGTAATTTCGCGGCGCAATCTGACAAAGAAACTCAAAATCAAGATTATGAAAAATAATTTCCTAAGAGCCGAGATTTTAAGGTTGAAAAAAGAAAAAAATGCTATAATATTGGCTCATTATTATACTTTACCCGAAGTTCAGGAAGTAGCTGACTACGTTGGTGATAGTTTAGGACTTGCTCAAAAAGCAGCCTCTACCGATGCTGATATTATACTTTTTGCAGGTGTTCACTTTATGGCTGAAACAGCAAAAATTTTGAATCCTACAAGAAAAGTTTTAGTGCCAGATATGAATGCTGGTTGCGTGTTAGCCGATAGTTGCGAAGCCGCTAAACTGGCTGCTTTCAAATCCAAACATCCTGAACACAAAGTTCTTTCATACGTTAATTGTAGTGCTGCAGTTAAAGCTCTATCTGACCTAATTGTTACTTCAGGAAATGCTCTAAAACTTGTTAATAAACTTCCTGAAGATGAGAAAATTATATTTGTTCCAGATGGAAATCTTGGCGACTATATAAATCGTGAAACGGGTCGTGATATGATTCTCTGGGATGGAGCGTGCGCTATTCATGATAATTTCGAGGTTGAACAATTGGAGAAGATTAAAAAGCAATATCCTAAAGCTATTGTTGTTGCTCACCCAGAATGTCGCCGTGAAATACTTGAAAAAGTTGATTTTGTAGGCTCTACGGCTGCGATGCTTAAATTTATATCTCAAAGCGATGAAAAAGAGTTTATAGTAGTTACTGAAAGTGGTATTCTATATGAAATGCAAAAACAAAATCCAGATAAAAAACTACATACTCTCTACAACGGTGACCCAAAACACGACTGCGTCAATATGAAGAAAAACAACTTGGAAAACATCTATAATGCTTTGCTAAATGAATCTCCAGAACTTATTATGGACGAAGAACTTAGAACAAAAGCACTTCTTCCTATTCAAAAGATGTTAGAAATGAGTATTTCTTGATCAAAAAATCGCGGCAAGAGTACCCTTGCCGCGATTTTGAAAAATATTATATTTTCACATAGAAAACCTGTAACGGTTATATAAGACTGGGTATTACAATAAGCTAAAAGCAACAGTTAATCCAGCCATTACAATAGAAACCATACTC
>CADBTU010000051.1 GCA_902797625.1 uncultured Bacteroidota bacterium
CAACTATCTCTTGAAGTGTTTCGTCCTCATCGACTTGAAAAAGGGACAAATCACCCACCAAGACGTGGGACAGATGGACATGTATGTACGGATGTATGACGACCTGAAGCGCACCGATGGCGACAACCCAACCATCGGCATAGTGCTGTGCAGCGAGACCAGCAAGGACATTGCCCGTTACTCGATTCTACACGACAGCGACAATCTTTTTGCCGCCAAATACATGCCGCTTATGCCCACCGAAGAAGAACTGCGCCGCGAAATAGAACAACAGAAAGAATTGTATAGATTGCAGCAAGAAAACAAGTAAAATCAAAACAAAAAAAATCTAAAACATAGGCAAACCCTGAGATTACATATTCTTTAAATTATGTGCAATCACAAAAGACACCTCACCATAGCAAGCAACCCCGACTTCGTTCAAAAACCACTTTTTCGTCGAAGACCTGCACAACAGCGATTATTTATCGTCGCCTATCAGCAAGACCTGCAAGGCATTGCCACAGCCGAAACCGAAAAAGAAAAAATAAAAAATGAAACAGGAAATCAACCCCAATGAAACCAGTCGCGCACAAGCGTTTGAGCTTTGGATGAAGTCGCCTATGCCGATGGTAACGCTCACTAAGACTTTCGACGTTACGCACATCTACAAAACAAGCAAACGGAAAGGCGTAAAATTCAACGCCCTTTTGTGCTGGTGCATCGCAAAGGCAGCAAGCACAATGGATGAATTCTACCTGCTGCCCGAACAAGGGCGGCTATTCAAGTACGACCGTCTGGCCATAAATGTGATTGTGAACAACATAGACGGTGGCATCAACTCGTGCGACATTCCCTACACGGGCGACTTTAACCAATTCTGCAACGACTATGCTGCTATGACACAGACAGCGAGCCGAACCAGCCAGAGCACCTTTTTAGACGACGCAATGGTGATAGGCACCTCGGCCATGGTGCAAACGGAACTCGACAGCATCGTGAACCAATACACCGACCTGTTCTGCAACCCAATGTTGATGTGGGGGAAATATCGCAAAGGTTTGTTTAAGACCACCCTGCCCATCAGCTTCCAGTTCCACCATGTTCAGATGGACGGAGGTCATGCGGCACATTTTTTGGAGGAGCTTCAAAGAATCATTTACTTGAACGGTGAGTTTTTTCATTTTGCACGACAGTAACTACAATTGCAGTTGCAGCCATTATGAATTGGATTGATTTCGGCAAAGAAAAAGCCCCGATATTGCTGCTTATTCCTGGATTAGGCGTGTCTTACGAGATATTTCTACCACTCGTGCGCTTGTTAGAAGAGCGTTTCCACATCATTGCGGTTGAGGTGGACGGCTTCACTTTGGGCAAACAAACACAGTTCTCTTCCGTTGATGACCAAGCCGCACAAGTGATTGCGTACGTACAGAAGTACTATGACGGCCGTTTGGATTGCGCCTATGGATTGTCGTTGGGTGGAAAAATACTGTCGCGTGTGCTGGAGCGCAACGAGATAACTATCGACCATGCCATCCTTGATGCAGCGCCTTTGCTGCCCTTGCCGCGCTGGTTGGTTGATCCGCTGCGCCATTATCAGGCGTTCAACGTGTGGACCTGCTACCGCTGGACAAAGTTTTGGAAATGGGTGTTCCATTCCCATTATTTTGACGTAATGTTAGACGAATGTAAAAAGACTTATCCTTTTGGCGGAAAACAGGCGGTTCTGGAAGGCTATAAGTCTGTTTATACTAATAAATTAGAGCGTATTTCGGGAAAAGACATTCATTACTGGTATGGCACAAAAGAAGCTATTGTTGCCAAGCCACAAGCGAAACATCTGCTCTCGTTATGTCCTGAGGCGCACATTCAGGTTTTTGAGGGCATGAATCACGGTCAGCTGTTGATTGACCATCCCGACATCGTGGCAGAGAGGATAATTGAAATAAAAAAATCAGCAATTGTTGATATTCAAGTGGTTATAAGGTATTAAGAAGATAAAAAACGGCGATAGAAACTGTTGTTTTTACAATTTGAAAATCAATACTGTCCTAAATAAATTTCCCAAAAATATTATTCTCCAATAAACAGGGCATTTACGGGAGAGAAATCAGAAAATCATGCTAACAAGCTGGCTCCATGTGTTAAATCCTTTGCAAAGCTTGTCGGTGTTGCTATTGCTTGAGCGAAAAGTGTTATATTTGTCGCCATAAAGATAAGTTTTTTTCTCACCGCAAAGGTCGGAAAAAAAATCCCGACCTTTGCACTTATCTTTCAAAAAAATTATTTAGGAGGCTATTGTTTTGCAACCAATATTAGAAAATGACGCAGCAAACAAAACAGAAAAACATATCATAAATTTTGTATCTTTGCGGGTTTTAGTAATTTGATTTTCATGCTATCCAAAATAAAAAAATACATTTTCAAGAAGAAGATTTCTGAGCGAAAACAGACTACAGAAAAAGCTATTAAAGCCTTAGAACGGGCTACTTCTGTTGGACTTGTTTGCGAAATTACAGATGAAGATTCTTATAAAGCTATTTTTAAGATCTTCTCAGGTCTTCAACAATCAGGAAAAAATGTGCATCTTATCGGATATATAGATGAAAAATTTGTTCCTTTCTATTGTCTTCAACAGCTTTCGGCCGATTATTTTTGTAAAAAGCAACTAAATTGGTATGGCGAGCCAAATATGGTTCAGGTTCAAGACTTTATAAACGAAAAGTTCGATATTCTTTTAGATTTCAATTATCGTTACCATATACCTGTGGATTTTATTTTATCAACTTCAGCAGCCAAATTTATAATAGGAAGTTGTAAAGAATACACAGATGTTTATGATCTGATGCTACAAACAGAAAGTGGTAATTACTCACAGTTTGTCAGTTCTGTAAATATTTACACTAAAAAATTGTCTGGAAATGAGTAATATCTCTAAATTCAAGGGACTTGGTGTTGCTTTGATAACACCTTTCAAGGATGACGAGTCTATTGATTTTGACGCTCTATCTTGTTTAGTTGATAGGATGGTTAATAATGGTGTTGATTATCTTCTTGCTTTGGGAACCACCAGTGAATACATGACACTCTCTCCACAAGAAAAAGATGATGTGCTAAGATGTATTTTAGAAGCTAATAATAAAAGACGACCTGTTATGGTTGGACTTGGAGGGCCTAACACTGCATTTATGATTCGCAAATTGGACCATCTTAATAGCTTTGATGTTGATGCAATTTTAACAGTTACACCTTATTACAACAAGCCTTCGCAAGCGGGTTTAATAGCACACTACAGAAAATTTTCACAATCAACAGATCTTCCAATTTTTTTGTATAACGTTCCTGGACGCACATCTTGCAATTTAGAGGTAGCTACCACTCTTAAGATAGTTAACGATTGTAGCAATATTATTGGCATTAAGGAAGCCTCTGGAAATATGTGTCAAATTTTACAACTGATAGCTCATAAACCCGACAATTTTATGGTTTTATCAGGAGACGACTTATTGGCTATGCCTCTTATCGCTGCGGGTGCCGATGGACTTGTATCGGTAATGGCCAACGCATTTCCAAAAGAGGTTTCAGAATTGGTACACTCTACTTCTGATGGAAATCTTAAACGCGCTCAAGAACTCAACAACCTGCTTTCTGATCTTACAGTTGCTTGTTTTAAAGAAGGAAACCCATCAGGTATTAAAGCTATTATGTCTGCTGATAATACTATCCAACAAATTCTACGACTTCCCTTAGTGCCTGTGTCTGATAGCCTTCAAAACAGCATTCTAAATCTTGTAACTACATTAAGAGAATTTACATTTTGATAAAAAAAGTCTGATTACTACTACGTATTGTATTTGCAGTTGAGATAGACAATCAATACTTATTGCGTATAAAATGATAACATCCGACTATATAACTATAACTTTATCACAAAAAGAAACTTCCACTTATCTTCACACACTCAAGAATTGTGTATGTAAAAATTACTTCGGAATAGAAGTTTAAACATAATATATTTTGGAAACAATAATAGAGATTAAATTTAACAGTATAGAAATCATAACATTATGCAAAAAGATACTAATACAATTTTAAACGAAAAGATCTTACGAATCATATTTTGGCTATTAGCAGGTTTATTTGGCATTGCGCTGCCATTGATGAGTTTAGATGCTGGCATTTCGGGCGATGAATTTGTTAACTATGAACACGCAGAGTATGTTTATAACTATTTCACCGAAGGCGATACCACATGTATGCATGGTGTTAGAAAAGGTTCTACTAATCCAACACATCTTGAATATTATGGACAATCTTTCGATAATATCACCTACTTTATAAACAAAATTTTTCACGTTGACAACATTTACGAAGTTCGTCACGTGTTTAATTCACTTTGCGGTTCGCTTATCATTTTAATTGTAGGGTTATTTTTAGTAAAAACTTGCGGATGGCGTGCGGGTATTCTTGGGCTTCTGCTAATGTTCCTGTCGCCACGATTTATCGGACACTCCTTTAACAATCCAAAAGATATACCTTTTGCTTTAGGATATACCTTTTCTATATATCAAATGGCGTTGTTAGTAACAGAATTACCTAAAACTTCTATAAAACGTTTAGTTTTCATTGGATTAGGTATAGCTTTTGCTAATAGTGTTCGTATTGGTGGCTTAATTATGATTCCTTATCTTTTCCTCTTCTGTGGGTTATGGTATTTTTTCTTGAATCCAGAAAAGAAGACTTGGAGGACTTGGGTTTTTTGGAAAAAAGGATTTATTTTAATTGGAAAACTTTCTTTAGTGTGTATTTCTGCTTATTTTGCAAGTTTAATATTATGGCCATACGCATTAAAAAATCCACTTCGTCATCCTTATGAATCTTTACAGATGATGGAGCACTTTGCAACCAACCTTCGACAAATCTTTGAAGGTGGAAACATTTTCTCAACTGAAGCACCATGGTATTATTTACCTAAGTATATGCTTATAAGTATTCCTATTGTTGTGCTTATTGGCTTTTTTGCTTCTATCATTTTCTTGCCGAAGATTTGGAAAAGAGTTTCCCCTTTAACCTTATTCATCGTATTCTTCTCTGTAATTTTTCCTATATCATATATAATCTACAAACATTCTAATGTTTATGGAGGTTGGAGACATATACTTTTTACATACCCTACCTTAGTTGTTGCTGCTGGATATGGTTGGGAAACAATTTATCAATGGGCAAAAAACAAATATTTTCAATATGGATTATATGTCGTTACAACAATATTTCTAATACTTCCTTTAGTTCATATTGTGAAAAGTCATCCACACGAATATGTTTATTATAACGAATTTGCAGGAGGTGTTGCTAATAATTATGGTATGTATGAGATGGATTATTATCAGCACAGCACGCGCGCTGCTACATCTTGGCTTTTAAATCATCTTAAAGAAACTGGTGAACTTGAAAAAGCTATTTCTTCAAAAGATAAAATTATTATTGCTTCTAATGATGCTTATTCATTAACATATTATGTTAGAAAAGATACCAATGCTATTATTCCAATATATATAAGATATTATGAGCGTGGCAATAAAAACTGGGACTATGCAGTGGTTGTGAATACATATATTAATGCTTATCAGTTACAAAAAGGTATTTGGCCGCCTAAAAACACTATACATACAATTAACGTTGACGGTAAACCTATTTCTGCAATTATCAAGCGCACCGATTATTCTGATTATGAAGCAAATATCCTCGTAAATAGCTTAAATGATACCACTTTATCCAACGAGGAAAAATTTGTAAATCTACGACTTGCTATCACAAAATATCGCAAAGCCTTAGAGTCTGACCCTTATAATGAATCAGCACTCTATGGCATTATAAATACGTATAGTTCTTTGCGACAAACGGACAGTGTGCTCTATTTTTCTGAAAAATTAGTTGAAGCTTGTCCAAGCGAGAACTTCTTATCTTACGCGGCAAACATCTATATCTCTGTATATCAACAGACAAAAAACCAGAAATATCTTGACAGAGTAATAGACTTACGAAAACAAGTTATCAAAAGTAATCCACGTGCTGCAAATGCATATTATGAATTAGCAATGTTATATGCTCAAACTGGGCAACAATCAAAGGGTAAAAAATGTATGGAGAACTGTCTAAAGAAGAATCGCGGATCGTTTTCTGCACACTATTATTTCGCGATATACAATGCCCAAACAGGTAATCCAAATGCTGGAATTGAAGAATTAAAAAAATGTGCAAAGAAATTCCCATCTCATAAACAAGAGTGCGAGAATACCATTGCACAAATACAAGGTAGATAATGTAACGGTTTTTGTACTACTTAAACAGACCGTATAGTTCTGCATCGATTTTTTCAACAATCACACCGAAATCTTCGTGTTTCTCGGCAAATTTCAACTCATTAACATCAATAACAAGGAGTTTTCCATCTTTGTAATTGTCTATCCAGTTATTATATAATGTATTAAGATTTTCGAGATAGGAAAGACTTATCTCACCTTCGTATGCACGACCGCGTTTTAGAATTTGAGAAATCAGAGTTGAAACATCTGCTTTAAGATATATCAGAAGATCTGGTGGTTGAAGGAAGTTTTTCATCAATTCGAATAGGGAGGCATAGTTTTCAAAATCTCGAG
This sequence comes from uncultured Bacteroidota bacterium, assembly GCA_902797625.1. Taxonomy (GTDB): domain Bacteria; phylum Bacteroidota; class Bacteroidia; order Bacteroidales; family WCHB1-69; genus F23-D06. The sequence goes on from CADBTU010000051.1 coordinate 6,642, forward strand.
AAGCCATCAGTTCCATTTTATGTAGATTAGGAGCAAATATATAGGCATCTTCATAGATTGTGCGATCTTGTACAACATCTTTTTTCTTTTTCCTAAGTTCTAAAACTTGACGAAAGCGGCTGTTAAGAAAATATATTTGAATATTGAACGACCAGCGTTGCATATCTTGATAGAAACTGGCCAAATAGGGATTATCCTCAACACTTTCATAAAGTGGTTCCCAACCATAATGCTTTGAAAGCATATTTGTTAGAGTGGTTTTACCAGAACCGATATTTCCTGCGATTGCTATATGCATGGCTTATAAATTTTATGTTATTTTTCTATTTTTTTTGTATCAATTGAATGTAAAACAAGATAGAGACACAGGCCTAAGAACATCAGAATAGATAAGATATTGAAGAGAGGTGAGCCAATATAATCAGACATGAATGTTGGTTCTATGCCAGCGTATTTAAGAATTGCGCTAACTACGCCCATTATTGCACCACCAGCAAGTAATCCTGAGGCGAGAAGAGTACCTTTTTCTCCGCGTGCTTTGTTAGTTGCTTCATCTTTACTACGAGTTTTAACAAACCAGGCAATAAATCCACCAACTAATAATGGAATGTTGAGTTGTAGAGGAATAAACATTCCAAGAGAAAAAGCAAGTGCAGGCACACCAACTACATCTAAAATAATAGCTAAAACAGCCCCAACTATGTAAAGAATCCAAGGAGTAGAACCACCATACATCATAGGTTCTATTATTGCTGCCATTGCATTAGCTTGTGGGGCAACCAAGGCATTGTCTCCAGTATATCCGTAGGTTTCGGAGAGAAGCATAATAACGGCTCCTACTGTGAGTGCAGAGACGAAAGTACCCACAAATTTAAATGCTTCTTGTTTAAATGGCGATGTTCCAATCCAATAACCAACTTTCAAATCTGTAATAAAGCCGCCTGCCATAGATAGGGCTGAGCAAACAATACCTCCAACGACCAACGCAGTTATAATACCTATACCTCCTTTTAATCCAACAGAAGCAAGAATAAAAGACGACAATATGAGAGTCATCATTGTCATTCCTGAAACAGGATTAGTACCAACTGTCGCTATAGCTGTTGCTGCAACAGTTGTAAAAAGGAATGCAAAAATAAATACTACGAGTAATCCAACGAAAACTTGCGACAAATTCATCTTCATGCCACCAAGAAAAAAGAATAGAATCATCATTGTAATAACAACAAGGAATCCAAAAAGGATAATTTTCATAGGAATATCGCGTTGAGTACGCTTTTCTATGTTAGTTGACGATGAGCTTTTTCCAGCTTTTAGAGCAACACCAACAGATTTTTTAATAACACCTGCAGATTTAATAACACCGAGGATACCAGCCATCGCTATACCTCCTATGCCAATGTAACGTACATATCCTGAAAAAATCACATCAGGGTCAAGGGTTGACATTGCACTTTTAACACCTTCAACATCAAACATTCCGTATTGTCCGAGAAGTGGTACAAGAACCCACCAAGAGAGAGCAGAGCCACAGCAAATTATAGCTGCATATTTAAGTCCAATAAGGTATCCCGTTCCAAGAAGGATGGATTCAGCACTCATCTTAAACACAAATTTGTGATTCATAGCAAGTTGTTCGCCCCAAGCACTCATCCGTGTTGAAATGGTATCAGCCCAAAAATGAAAAGTTGTCATCAGAAAATCGTATAGCCCCCCAATTAAACCGCTGACTAGTAGAAGTTTAGCTTGATTTCCTCCTTTTGCACCAGAAACAATAATTTCAGTAGTTGCAGTAGCTTCGGGGAAAGGATATTTACCGTGCATTTCTGACACAAAATATTTTCTGAAAGGAATAAGGAAAAGAATACCAAGAAAACCTCCTAATAGAGAAGACATAAATATTTGGAAAAAATTGACTTGGATTTCTGCTCCAGCGGCGGGGTTTGTCTCTTTAATAATGTATATGGCAGGCAGAGTAAATATTGCACCTGCAACAATAACGCCAGAACTTGCTCCAATAGATTGAATTATAACATTCTCAGAAAGTGGACTTTTGCGTTTAGCTATAGTTGAGATACCAACAGCAATAATAGCAATTGGAATAGCTGCCTCAAAAACTTGTCCAAATCTTAAACCCGAATAGGCCGTAGCTGCTGAAAAAATCACAGCCATAAGAATTCCCCAAAAGATTGTCCATGCATTGAGTTCAGGGTATTTCTTTTCATTTAGTAGAATAGGCTTATACTTTTCGCCTTCTTTCAGTTCTGTATATGCATTTTCTGGCAGAAGAATATCATTTTCAAAGTCTTCGTTAATTTTTTCTTTCTCCATAATTATTTACACAATTTTTACTCTAAAATACGCGCTCTACACACATTTCACCCCAAATCAAATTATCTGCAAACATACACAAAATTTTTGAATTTTATGTATGTCGAATAAAAATGTCAATAAACACCGCTATTTTTGAAAACTTTTAGCGAGTAAGAAAAGTCATGATTAACATTTTGAATGCACCTGCTATGAGAGTGGAATTATGTTATTGGTGTTATTATAGCGTAGAGTAAAAAAATGCCCGCGGAATCACGGGCATTTTTAAAATGATATTAAATACTAAGTATTATGTGAACTATGCGTTTACACCATCGCGATTGAATATCATTGGGAATGTAATGGTTGTGTTTTCGTCTTCTGGATTAGAAAACATCTGGTTAATAGTGATAGTATCTGTATCGTCATCATAAGTAAAAACAATTTGGTAATTGATAGGCTCACCGTTTTCGTCGCTACCCACAGCTGTTAGAGTACCTGTGTGAGTTACAGCATCATAAACATAAGCAAGATTCATCTGCTCAATTTCCTCCATAGAATATTCGCCAGCAAACTCAGTTACATTTATAACACTCACATTCTCTCCGAAAGTAAAATGCGCATACTCATTATCAAAGTTTAGATGGAAAACCATTGTTGATTCAAAACCTTCTGGTAGTTGGCAACCATAATCACTGATATTCATACCTGTAAGTGCGTACACTAAATCGTTAAGTTGAACGTTTGCGGTCCAATCGGTGCCAATAAGATCAGAAGTTGTTGTTACTTTAGGTGTTTTCAATGAAACACTTGAACCTGGAAAAATTTCTTCTTTGTTACAAGAAGCCATAAAAAGTGTAATAGCGATAGCTACGATTGCAAAAATGTTTTTTTTCATACTTTTAGTTTTTTTGATGATTTATTAAAAAATTAAATATTTCTATTGTAATAACGAATCAAAAAGAGTAAAAACTACAGCAGAGTAATTTTTTTATTCTCTTTCAAATTGCAATTGATATAATGTATTTTCTCCATCTGTATCTGTACCGAAGTTCATGCGGGATATAATCATTGTATTATTGGTAATCCAGTTAACATTCCAGCATCCGTTGTTAGGAAGAAGTTCGCTATACAGTTCGCCATCATCACCAAGTGTCCATGTCGAATTATCAGTAACCATAGTACCATCTATTGCTTTGAAAGTCAAGGTAATAGTGCCATCGTCATAGAAATTATAGAACATAGAACCACCGTTTTCTTCAGGAATGTAAACATCTGCATTAGTCAAATCACCGTTTTGGTCAATATGTTTCACAATAGAGCAAATGAAATGCCACGAGCCGACAATACTCACAGAGGTTGTTGTATGTGGATTGGAGGCATAAGCCATACTATGCCATGTGCCATTGCTATAGGTTACTTCCACGGTAAGTCCTTCTTTTTCTCTCTCTTTCATCCAGGCTTTCATCTCATCACGATTAGTAGTACTAAATGTTTTTGTAGCTTGAGTGCCGCGCGTCGTATTATTTTGAAATATGGAGGTTTGGTTCATATTAAAGAAAGTTATCTTTTGCCCCATTTGGGCTTGGTTACATAACATATCTAACAATGCATCCCATTCGCCCTCGGTTTCCAAATTCAGGCGATTCTCGATTGTTTCAATCTTATAAAGAACAACTCTCTTTTTAGGATATTGGTTCTCTTCACTGCTATTTTGATTGTCTAAAGTAGGTCTTTCGCAG
>CADBTU010000052.1 GCA_902797625.1 uncultured Bacteroidota bacterium
AATTAACCAAAAATGTCAGGATTAATAGGAAAAAAAATTGGGATGACTAGCATCTACGATGCCTCCGGCAAGGTTGTGCCGTGCACAGTGATAGAAGCTGGTCCTTGCGTTGTAACGCAAGTGAAAACCGTCGAGACAGACGGCTACAGTGCTATCCAATTGGGGTACGACGAGAAGAAGGAGAAAAACACCACAAAGTCTCTTAAGGGGCACTTTGCAAAGGCAGGAACAACTCCAAAGAAAATCGTTCGTGAATTTACACGTTTTGAAGAGGGGCACCAAAAATCATTAGGAGAGGTTCTTGATGTAACAGTATTTGAAGAAGGTGAGTTTGTTGATGTAAGTGGAATGTCAAAAGGTAAAGGCTTCCAAGGTGTAGTAAAACGTCATGGTTTCGGAGGAGTAGGAGATGCTACACACGGTCAGCATAACCGTCTCAGAGCACCAGGTTCAATGGGTGCATCTTCATATCCTTCACGTGTCTTCAAAGGTATGCGTATGGCAGGTCAAATGGGTAACGCAAAAGTAAAAATGATCAACCTACAGATTATGAAGATTGTGAAAGAGAAGAATTTGGTTTTAGTAAAAGGTTCCGTTCCAGGAGCTAATGGTTCATATTTAATAATAGAGAGATGGAGCTAACAGTATATAAGATAGATGGCAGTTCAACTGCAAAGACGGTTACATTGAATGATAAAATATTCAATGTAGAGCCCAATGATCATGCAATATGGCTTGATGTAAAACAATATCTTGCAAACCAAAGACAAGGAACCCATGATACATTAGAACGCTCTACAGTATCAGGAAGTACTCGCAAATTGAAACGTCAGAAAGGTACAGGAGGAGCACGTGCAGGTAGCATTAAGTCTCCAACAATACGTGGAGGTGCAACTGTTTTCGGACCTCATCCACGCGATTATAGTTTCAAACTTAATAAAAAAGTGAAGCGTCTTGCTCGTTTTTCAGCTTTTACCTACAAACAACAAGAAGGTAAGATTACAGTTGTGGAAGATTTTACTTTTGAAGCTCCAAAAACTAAGGAATATAAAGCAATGCTAAAAAACCTTAAGTTAGAAGGTGAGAAGACATTACTTCTAATACCAGACTATGATAAAAATGTTTTGCTTTCAGGACGTAACCTCCAACGCACAAACATTATGCGTGCAACAGACGCTAACACATATCACGTTCTTAACGCAAATCACCTTATCATTTGTGAGAATAGTTTGAAAGAGCTTGATAAGATATTGAGCGAATAATTACAAACAATTAAAAATCAGAAACAATGAGTATAATCATAAAGCCCATCATCAGCGAAAAGATGAACATGGTTTCCGAAAAGTATAATCGTTACGGATTTGTTGTTGATCGCAATGCTACAAAGCCAGAAATTAAGCGAGAAATAGAAGCTATTTATGGCGTGAAAGTAGTAAGAGTTAACACTTTAATCCAACGCGGAAAAACTACATCACGTAATACAAAGTCTGGTGTTATTTTCGGACAAAAGAATAATTTTAAGAAAGCTTACGTTTTCGTAGATAAAGATAACAAGATTGATTTTTATAGTAATATCTAATAAAAATGGCATTAAAAAAATACAAACCAGTAACGCCGGGTCAGCGCTTCAAAGTTATTAGCGCTTTCGATGACATTACCACAAATAAGCCAGAGAAGAGTCTTTTGTGTCCTAAACACAGCACTGGCGGTAGAAATAATAGTGGTAAAATGACGGTACGGTACCGCGGAGGCGGTCATAAGAAGATGTACCGTTTGATAGATTTCAAGAGAAATAAGGATGGTGTTCCGGCCACCGTAAAAACTATTGAGTACGATCCAAACCGTTCAGCACGTATCGCCCTTCTTTTCTATGCAGATGGAGAAAAACGTTATATAGTTGCTCCTCATGGCATTAAAGTTGGACAACAAATACTTAGCGGTTCAGGTGTTTCTCCAGACTTAGGCAATTGCCTCCCAATTGGTGAAATCCCATTCGGCTCTATTATTCACAATATAGAAATGCGTCCAGGTGAAGGCGGCAAGATTGCACGTAGTGCAGGTTCATACGCCCAACTTATGTCTCGTGATGGTCGCTATGCTATTATCAAACTTCCTTCAGGCGAAACCCGTATGATTCTTTGTGCTTGTAAAGCTACCATCGGAATCGTATCTAATGGTGATCATAGTCTTGAGGTTTCAGGTAAGGCTGGTCGTAGCCGTTGGCTCGGTCGTCGCCCTCGCAACCGTGGTGTTGTTATGAACCCTGTTGATCACCCAATGGGCGGTGGTGAAGGTCGCGCTTCTGGTGGTAATCCACGTTCACGCAATGGTATGCCTTCTAAAGGTTACAAAACACGTCGCCCTAAGAAGAATTCTAACCAATATATTGTTGAAAGAAGAAAGAAATAATCTAAAAGTTTATAATTATGAGTCGTTCATTAAAAAAAGGTCCATATATACATTACAAATTGGAACAACGTGTAATTGCTGCGCAAGAGTCTGGCAAGAAAAGTACTATAAAGACTTGGTCGCGCGCTTCTATGATTTCACCAGATTTTGTAGGTTTGACTATCGCTGTTCATAATGGAAATAAATTTATTCCCGTTTATGTAACAGAAAATATGGTAGGTCATAAACTTGGTGAATTTGCTCCAACACGTATCTTCCGTGGACACGCAGGACAAAAAGATAAAGGTTCTAAGTAAAAATTATCTAATTTTAGATTATATATCCTAAATATATTTAAGTTAAAAATTAAGGACGTTTGACAGCGTCCTTTTTTTGTTTAAAAATTTATTCTTTGGATGCTATATTTTCGAAAGCTTTATTTATTTTATTTACTATAATATCCTTACCAACAATAACTTCAGCGGTGTTTATTGCGGTTAAAGGCACTCCGCAGCATCCGTGTAGATATACGTTTTGTCCAGTCTGAAGTAGATTGGTAGCTTTTGTATGAATGGAGATAAAGCCACTGTGAAGGTCTTGGCTATCTTTAGCTATTCCATAGAGTGCACCTTCAGGAACGTTGTAAAAATCGCGTATTGTGAGAGGCGATGAGGAGAATATACCTTCAATATGATTCTCAAAATCAGGATATACAGCATTCATAATATCAAGAATTTTATGAATATGTTTTTTTTTCCAGTTTTTGTATTCCTTTCCACGATTCTCTACTGAGGTGTTTTTCCATTTTTCGCATGAGGAGAAGGGCATCATAGCCAATATTTCCATTGAAGAAGCATATTCACCTTGATTTTCAACACAAGGTGTCAGATAGATAAAACCGTGAGGCCAATTATGTTCATCGTATTCTCCGTGTTTCCATGACTTTGAATAATCTTTTTGTAAATAACAGGGATGATTTATATATTTGAAAGAATTGGGCTTAAACTTTATAAAAACGATGAAAGAGGAATATGTGTTTTTTGCATCGTTAATTCTATTTCTATATGCTTTTGTAAATAATTTATTTTCAGTAAGTTGTAGAAATGAAGATGGGTGAATTGCTGAAATAAACAGATCAGCAGAATATTCATTACCTTGCGAAGTTATAACTTTAGAAATCTCTTTGTCTTCAATAATTACGTTTACGACAGCCTCATTGTGTAAAACTCTACCATTGTTTTCTGTTATAACATTAGCGAGTGCATTTGCAAGTTGAATAGTTGAACCCACAAATCGACTTTGCCCTTTGATGTATAATGTGTTAATAAGAGCAAATATGTAAGACGGTGTATGTCCAGCTATCCCCCCGCACATAGGGTTCATATAAGCGAGAACTTCTTGTAGTTTTTTGTCTTTTATATAATGGCAAATTAGTTCATCGGCGGGTTTAAAAAACCATTCATCGTGTGCTAATTCGTTTGTATTGCTCGTTTTTAACGAAAAAAGCGGAACTTCATCAGATAATTGAAATAGTTTGTTGACGTAGTTAAAGATGTTTTCCTTCTCTTCTGGAAATTCATTTTGAAAATAAGCTATAAAATGATCTTTACCTTCTGGGATTCTAAAAGTGCGATTGTCAGAAAGAAAGGTTATTTGGTCCATACATTCAGGATCAATGTCTTGTAGTTTTATTTTTTGAAGTATGTTTAAGTAGTTACATATTTTAAATATTGAGCCATCATTTTTAAAACCTCCAAGAATGTGCATTCCTGTATCGAAACTTATTCCGAATCGTTGAAAAGACTGCAGGCCTCCGCCAATGATGGCGTTTTTCTCAAGAATTGTAACAGAGAAACCTTCTTTGGCAAGCAGTGCGCCAGTAAATAAACCACCGATTCCGCCACCGATAATGATAATATTTTCTATTTTTTTATCTATCATTTTCTTGAAAAGTATTAGTTAAAAATTCAGAATTACCAAAAATATCGGAACAAACTGTCAAAGAACCGATAATAACGCCTTGAAATCCGTGACTGTTAACGTTTTGTCCTGCGAGGTGTACATTAGAGAATTTAGTACGGTGAGCAATTCGAGTTAAAGCACCTCCACCAGCAATTTTTGATATTCCGTACATACCTCCGTATTCAGTACCAGTATAATCCAAGTATGTTAGGGGAGTAGAAGTATAATATTCAGCAATATTGTTGGTTATACCAGGAAAATCTTTTTCTAAAAATGATAGTAGTTTTTCAGCGCAATTAGCTTTGAAGGTATTATATTTTTCGCCTCGTTGCCCGATTTTAGATCCTATCCAATCTTCTACTTCATTGAAATTTATATATGACAGAACAACGCCAGATTCTGCAAATTTTTGATTAGTTTCATTACAAAAGTGCATATATAAATACCCTTTAGGCCATTCTTCTTTAGTGTAATATTCGCAATCCCAAGGGGTATTATTTTTATAAGAATAGAAGTTAAAGTTCATATATGGGACACTATTTTTCTTGAAATTCAGATAAATAGAGAAACAACCTGGAGACTGTTGTAAATTGTTAATACGCTCGCGATACGTTTTTCTAATAATATGACTATCGGTTAACTCTAAAAAACGTGCTGGATGTATTGCTAAGATAAACTCATCAGCCGTAAAAGAAGTGCCATTATCACAGATAATTTCTCTTGCAAAATTTTCCTTACTATTTAATTTTTCTACTTTATGATGTGTAAGAACTCTACCTCCATAGCTTTCGATAGTTTTGCATAAAGAGTTAGCAATTGTATCGCTACCGCCTATAATTCTGTAGGCTCCATTTCTATAGAAATCCATAATGAAAGCAAAAAGTGAAAATGGTGTTCTATCTTTTCGAGCAGCGTAAAGAGGTAAATTTCCTACTAAAATATTTCTTAAAGTCTCATCTTCTATGGATTCATTCAAAACATTGTCTAATGGTAGGTCTCCTAAAATAAGTGCTTCGGAATCAGGAATTTGATTCTTACCAATGGTTTTAATTGAAGAATTATTAACAACTAAATCTATCTTCATCCAAAGGTTTTCTAATTGTTTACTTTGGTGCGGAAAATCTATCTTTAGTTTTTCAAGGAGTGATTTTTTGCCTATAGGAAAAGAGTATTTTAATTTTTTGATTTTGAAAACGTCATAACCATCAGTATCTAAAGGAGAAAGGAGTATGTTTTTATCCAATTCCAAATATTTCCAGATACCATTTAGGGGTTGGTTATCGCCAACAGAGCCAATAAAGTGCATTCCAGTTTCAAATTTTACACCTTTGCGTGTAAAACATTGCAGGCATCCTCCAATTTGTGCGTTTTGTTCTAAAACGGTAACATTATAGCCATTTTTTGCTAATATAACGCCACAAGTAAGCCCGCCAAGTCCACTACCAACTATTATAACACTTTTTTTCATATCTTCGTTGTATAATAGTTTTGATAATATAATATTTTCTCGTTATATTCATCTGTTTCAATCTCATCACATAGTTTAGAATAATGTTCTAAATAATGATGTCTCATCTTTTTTGCCGTGCAAAGGTCAATACTGTTGTCATTATCAGAACTATTTTCTAAGTATGGTTTATAACGTTCACCTATTTCGAGTAAAGTTTCGCCTTCGCACAGTATCAACTCTTCTTTAGGAAGAATGTGTCCAGCACCGTGAAGATAGAGAGGCAGAATATCAGCATTCAATTTTCTTGCAAGTGCGAAAGCTCCCTTATGAAATCTCATAATTTTGCAGTCTGTAGAGCGAGTTCCTTCAGGGAAAATACAGATAGAGTATCCTCTTTCGTATAAATCTTGAAGTTTAGGGAAATTATCTTCAAAACCATTGCTCACAGGATAAAATTCAGCTTTGCGAATAACGAGGCCATAAAGAGGGTTTCTCCAAACCCAATCATTTGTGAGAAAAATTATCTTAGGAGTAAGTGAAAGAATATATAAAATATCTAAATGACTCTGATGATTACAGATTATAACAGCAGGTTTGTCGAATTTTTCGTTGTGATTATTTCTTAGTGTATGTTTAACACCAGGAATATGTTTAGAGTATAAAAGTGATATTTTTTGTATTACTTTGTGGAATTTTTCTCTTTTTTCATCAGAATCTTTGCCAATAAGAAAATAGAAGAAAGTAAAAGGTTGAACAAGTAGGAAAACCATAACCACAAAAGCACTGCCGTATATAAAAGAGTAGAATATTCGTTTTAATGTCAATGGTGTGCGACGTTTTTTACCATTCTTCTTAATCAAAAAATCGAAAAGCAACGGAGGTACGAAAACAGCCATTAGTACAACTGTCAGCATTCCGATTATAGTTACTGTTGCTAATGAATGTAAGGCTGGATGTTTAGCAATAATTAAACAACCTATACCCGCAAACATAATAATTGCAGATATAAATACGCTGTGTTTATAGGCTGCTAATCGAGGTTTTCCAGTTGTGTATTCGTAAAGGAGCCCTTCGGTTATGAATATTGTATAGTCGTCGCCCTGACCAAAGATGAATGTGGCTAAAATAATGTTTACAATGTTAAATTGGATGTTTAATAGGTGCATGATTCCCAAAATCCAAATCCAAGCCAGTGTTAGAGGCAAAAATGCTAATAAAGCAATTTCTACTTTTCTGAAAGAGATTAGAAGGAAAACAAAAACCACGATTCCACACACAAGTCCGATGAAATCAAAAGATTCTCGAAGCATTTCTATAAGTTTGTCTCCTAACTCTTCGTTAGAGAAAAGGTAACAATTATCAGTTAAATATGTATCAATACTTTTATGTAGTTTGGTTTTATCGTCTGTGTAAACATAGTTGATTATTTTACATCCTTCATCATCAAGAAAAATGTATTTGTTGAGAAATGGTTGAATAAAATCGTTGAAATCTTCTATTTCAGAAATGCCGTATTCATTGGTTAGCATTGATGTAAAAGGATAGAAAGCAGTAACTGAAAATCCTTCTCGATTAGCACAAATTTCAAATTGTTTGATAATATCATTATGAGATTTTTCTTTCCAAAAATTATTCCAGCGATTAGCAGCTTCGAGCATTGATTTTTCATCAGGAAGAAATTCTCCTATTCCACTTATTTGTATGTCAGGATTAACTTTTCGAATATTTTTTATGAGATTGTTGTTGTGTTCAACGGCAGATTTTAAATCGTTGCCAATTGCAACAGCATAAAGTGCATCAGAAGGTTGAATTTCAGAGAGAACTTTCATACTTTCGCGTTGCTGTTCAGTCATAAAGTTTATATGCGAAAGGTTGCTATCGAATGATGTTTTTGTTGAAAAATATCCAAAAAATAGTGTGAGAATAGCAATAAGTAAGGCGATAAAAGATTTAGCTTTACTTCTTGAAAGATGAAAGTTAGAGAGTTTTCCAAAGAGTTTGTTTTCAGATGGAGAAGGGCGTTTTTTTATAAGGTGAGGAAGGAAGATAAGGACGAACAATATTGTTCCAAACAGCACTAAAGAACCAAATATTCCGAGATCTTTCATAGCTTGAGCATCTAACCAAACTAAGCAGACAAAGGCGGCAATAGTAGTGATATTGCCAATAAGTAGAGGTCGAATCATCTCTATAAGAGTTGCTCGTCTATCGCCAATTTCTTTATATTCGTCAAGGAAATGTAATGGATAGTTAGCAGCTATACCTATGATTACAGAACCGATGCCTAATACAATTATGGAAGTTGAAGATTTGAGTACAGACATACCAGCTATAGCAAACAATACCCCGAATAAAATGGTAAATCCAACCCAAGCTATATCTGTTATTCTTCTGTAGTGTAAAAAGAGTATTAAAAATATTAAAACTAAGGCAATAGTTACAGCCAAAAGTGAATCTTTTTTTATTTGAGTGGAGTTTGCAACAGCGATTAACGGAGCTCCAATGGCAACAGCTTTGATGTCAGGGAATTCTGACTCAATTTCATATAGTAATTTATCAATATGTTTTGCAAGTTGAGTATTATTACCACTTTCGTTGGCACCGAAAGGTGTATCAAAAGTAACAATACCATATTTTCCGTCAGCGGTAAATATGTAATCGTCAATGATTTGCATCGAACTATTAATTTTCAGACTTTGTAGTTTTTGCAGTGCTGGTGAAAATAGGCGAAGAGGATCGTAGGTTATAGTTTTTGCAAATGTTCCAGCCGAAGGTAACATCAATATTTTCTTATCCTCTTCGAGTTGATTGTTGATGAAATTTGGAGTTTTTAGCAGAGAATCTATACGATTATAATCACTTTCGGTTAGTAAATAAGGGATATGTTCATAAACAGCTTCTATGAGATCGAACATTTGAGTTTGGTCAACCGTAACCGATAAATTTTCAATCATAATATCCTCATCAACAATCTCTGCAAACTTTTCTATAGCCTCTATAATTCTATCTTGTGATACGGAATCTTTCCCATAAAAAAGAATTGCAATATTATTTTGAGAGGTTAGTTGTTCTAATGATTTTCCTAGTTCATTATTGTTGTTATTTGGAAGAAACTTTGAAATATCTTCTTCATAATTTATTCTACTTGCAAGAAAAAAGAGCCCTAAGGTTAATAGAATCATTAAAACGAAAGAGAAAGTTCGTTTTTTTTCGAAAAAGTCGAATATAATTAGGAAAATTTTTTTCATTTCTTTGAGTTGTTTTCGATAGTTTTTTCAAGAATATCGAGAGCCATATCGACAAATAAAGGGTCAGAAATACGCTCTTTACCTTCGTAAACACAAACTAATCCATTAGAAGCACCAACAATACCAAAGTCAGCATCAGCCATTTCGCCAGGACCGTTCACAATGCAACCCATTACTGCAATTTTGAGGTTAGGATAGCCAGAAAAGCGTTCTTTAACTTTATGAAAAACAGTCTGTATATCATATTGTGTTCTGCCGCAAGATGGGCAAGCAATAAACTCTGTGTTGTTAATTTTAATTCTGCACGCTTGCAGTATAATGCTCTCTAAATTAGATATTTGAGATGAAGAGAAATTTTGGTTAATAAGTTTTAAGTCTGATAATTTATAGTTGAAGTGGGCGTAACCTGTTACAGCGGCAGCGCGACAAAGCCACGATTCAAAATCGATAGAGTTATCTTCAAAAATGAGTGTATTATCAGTGATTTTTAGAGAATTTAAGTCTATGTTTTTTACAGAAGATATGAGTTTGTGTGCGAAAGGTGATTCGTTTTCAGGATTTTCAGTAAGAGAAACACGAATAGTATCACCAATATTTGACAGGAGCAACGCGCCAATACCAGCTGCAGATTTAGCGCGCCCTTCTATGCCGTTGCCAGCCTCGGTAACTCCGAGATGCAACGGATAGTTAATATTACGCTCAATCATTTTGTTGTGGAGGAGTTTTGTAGCTCTCATCATAGTTAGAACGTTACTCGATTTCATTGAAAGTACAATTTTGCTAAAGTTGAAAGCGTCGCAAATATTTAACCATTCAATTGCGGATTCAACCATAGCCTCAGGAGTATTTCCATATTTGCTGACAATACGGTCGCATAGTGAACCATGATTAATGCCAATACGAATAGCGGTGCCGAATTTACTGCAAATACTGAAAAGAGGTTTTGCGCGGACTGCCATGCGCTCTAAAGCAGCTTGATACTCACTGTTAGTGAGATTTAAATTTGCAAAGTTCCTTTTGTCGGTGAAATTTCCAGGATTTATTCTGACTTTGTCAACGATAGAAGCCACAGCTTCTGCAACTTTGGGATTAAAGTGAACGTCAGCAACGATAGGAATATTGTTGAATCCAGAATCAATAAGTTTAGTTTTGATGATTTTAACAGCGTTTACCTCTTTTAAGGAAGGGACTGTTATTCTAATCATTTCTGCCCCAGAATCGATCATTTTAACACATTGTGAGAAAGTTGCATCAACATCGGCAGTGTTTGTGTTGGTCATAGATTGCACTAATACAGGAGCAGTTCCGCCAATTAACCTATTTCCAATAAAGAACTGTTTGTAGCTGTTCATTGTAGTTAAGATTGAGAGAAACCTTGAGCGTAGATAGGTACTTTTAGATTGTCTCCAGTTATCAGGTTATAGCCTGCAGACTTATCGTTAATATATCCAATGATAGAGACGTTACTAACGTTTTTGATATTTTCAAAATCGCTTTGTTTGATAGTAAACATAAGTTCAAAATCGTCGCCACCATTAAGAGCTGCCACAGTGTGAACAATATCTAAATCTTTTAGGGTTACAAATGTTAACTCGGTCATAGGAAGTTTTTCTTCAAAAAGTGTACAGCCAGTGTCAGAGGCTTTGCAGATTTTGATGATAGCATCAGCGATTCCGTCGCATACATTGGTCATAGAAGTGGGCAATATGTTAGAGCGTCTAAGTTCTTCAATAATATCTATTCGAGGTTCTGGTTTTATCTCGCGTTGAAGTAGATAATCCTTCCCAGAAAAGTCTGGCTGAGCATTAGGGTTAACGTTGAAAACTTTTTTTTCACGTTCCAAGAGTAGAAGTCCAGTGTAAGCAGCGGCAAAGTCGCCCGACACACATATAAGTTCATTTTCAGTAGCACCTTTGCGAGAGCAGAGCAAAGCTGGTTCGCATTCGCCTATGGCGGTAATAGAGACAATGAGGTCTCTTGTTGAAGATGTAAGGTCGAATCCAGCAATGTCAGCGTGCACGGTATCGCAGCAGTTTAGTATTCCAGATAAAAGTTCGTTAACCATTTTTAGGTCGAAGCGGTCTGAAACGGCCACCGATACCAATAGTTGCGATGGGATGGCATTCATAGCCAGCACGTCTGAAAATGCTACGGTAGAGAGTTTATAACCTAAGTGTTTAAGGGGAAAGTAAGTGAGATCGAAATGAACGTTTTCAATAAACGTTTTTGAAGAGAAGACGGATTGATTTCCATTAGTTTCAACCACTGCGGCATCGTCTCCTGTTGCTACTATTGTTGAGGAATTCTCCTTAGGGAAGAATTTAGAAAATTCAGCCAGAAGGTCTTGTTTACCTGGCATTTTGACGGTAGATTTGTCGTTGTTTCCAGTCATTTATATGATAAATTGGTTGACGGCAATAAAAATTTAAAAGAGGCAGTTATGCCTCTTTTTGTGTTGTTTTTGGTGCGGGTGGGGGGACTCGAACCCCCACGGCTCTCACCACCAGATCCTAAGTCTGGCGCGGCTACCAATTACGCCACACCCGCTTAAATAAGCGACGGCAAAGATACATTTTTTTTTTAATCTTCAATAGTTATTTTTTTATATACCAAAATTAATTTTTACTCTCTGCAAAAACAAAAGAGGCTGACGCTTCTAAGCGTATGAATTAAACCAAACCAAGGAGATATCACAGCTCGCAAATAGAGTCAAAGTTTTCTTGTATAACTGTTAATCGAAATTGCATACGTTGATTTTGTCATGATAGCAATATGTGTATAGTGAATAATAATATGACATTTTGTCAGTTAGTATTATACTGCGTTTTTAGATAATGGCATAACCTAACGAGAATTACCATTTGATATTTCATTTTCTCTGTTTAGCATATAAAATGACATAAAATTATAGAATTTGATTTATGGATAATTTTTGGCATAAAATTTGCAATGTTTATAGTCGATAAAAAAGATATACTAAACATCAAAATTAATAAATATGAAATCTACAATTAAACCATTAGCAGACAGAGTTTTAGTAAAACCTGCTGAAGCCGAACAAAAAACCGCTGGCGGAATTATTATTCCAGATACAGCTAAAGAAAAACCACAACAAGGAGTTGTAGTAGCTGTTGGTCCAGGTAAAAAAGATGAACCTATGACTGTGAAAGTTAAAGACACTGTTTTGTATGGAAAATATTCAGGAACTGAAATCCAGTTAGACGGTGAAACGTATCTCATTATGAAAGAAAGCGATATTTACGCTATTTGCAAATAATTTAATCGAATTTATTACTTAAAAACAATAGTAATTATGGCAAAAGATATTAAATATAATTGGGAAGCTCGTGAGGGCTTGAAAAAGGGTGTTGATGCTTTAGCTAACGCTGTTAAAGTAACTCTCGGACCTAAAGGTCGCAATGTTATTATTGATAAAAAATTTGGTGCACCTCAAATCACCAAAGACGGCGTAACAGTAGCTAAAGAGATCGAATTACAAGAGCCAATCGAAAATATGGGTGCTCAAATGGTAAAAGAAGTTGCTTCTAAGACTAACGATCAAGCTGGTGATGGTACTACCACTGCTACAGTTCTCGCCCAAGCTATTTTTAACACAGGTCTCAAAAATGTTACCGCAGGCGCTAATCCAATGGATTTGAAACGTGGTATTGATAAGGCGGTTGTAAAAGTTGTTGAAAATTTAAAATCTCAATCTGTTGAAATTAATGACAGTCACGAGAAAATAGAACAAGTAGCTACTATATCTGCAAATAATGATTCAGCTGTAGGTCAAGTTATTGCTGAAGCTATGCAGAAAGTGAAAAAAGAAGGTGTTATAACAATCGAAGAAGCCAAAGGTACCGATACTTACGTTAAAGTTGTTGAAGGTATGCAATTCGATAGAGGTTATATCTCTTCATACTTTGTAACAGATACTGAAAAAATGGAGGCGGTGTATGAATCTCCTTACATTCTTATTTATGATAAGAAAATTAGTAATATGAAGGAGTTTCTTCCTATTTTAGAGAAGGTTGTTCAATCAGGTCGTCCATTGCTCATAATTTCTGAAGATGTTGATAGCGAAGCACTTGCAACTTTAGTTGTAAACCGTTTGCGTGCAGGTTTGAAAATAGTAGCAGTTAAGGCTCCTGGTTTCGGCGATAGAAGAAAAGAGATGTTAGAAGATATTGCTGTTCTAACTGGTGGTACCGTTATATCAGAAGAAAAAGGTTATAAACTAGACGAAGCAACTCTTGAAATGCTCGGTTCTGCAGAAAAAATAACTGTTGATAAAGAAAATACAACAATAGTTAGCGGTAAAGGTGATAAGAATGCTATCAGTGCTCGTATTGGTCAAATTAAATCTCAAATTGAGAAAACAACGTCTGATTACGACCGCGAAAAACTTCAGGAACGTCTTGCTAAAATGGCTGGCGGTGTTGCTGTTATCTATGTAGGTGCAGCATCAGAGGTTGAAATGAAAGAGAAGAAAGATCGTTATGATGACGCCCTTCACGCTACTCGTGCAGCTATTGAAGAAGGTATTATACCTGGTGGTGGTGTAGCTTACATCCGTTCAATAAGTTGCCTTAAGAATCTCAAAGGTGAAAATGAAGACCAACAAATAGGTGTTGATATTGTAAGACGTGCTTTGGAAGAACCTCTTCGTCAAATTACAAACAACGCAGGAAAAGAAGGCTCTGTAATCGTTAACGCTGTGATGAAAGGCAAAGGTGATTATGGTTATAACGCTCGCACTGATGAATATCAACATCTTATAGAAGCAGGTGTTATCGACCCAACTAAAGTCTCACGTGTAGCTCTTGAAAATGCAGCTTCTATAGCTGGTATGCTTCTTACTACTGAATGTGTTCTCGCTGAAATTAAAGAGGAAACTCCTGCAGCTCCAATGGGTGGTATGAATCCAGGAATGCAAGGAATGTACTAGTTTTTCATAATACATAATTTTGTGGCGGCTTTTTTATAAAAGCCGCTTTTTTTATACTTTTATGAATTTCATACCAACAGACTTTGCCCCGGCACCATCGGTATCTTCACGATCTCCGAACATAATACACTCTTCAGGATTTACTTTTATCTTGTTACAAATTGAGATGAAAGCTTCTTTACAAGGTTTTAAGCCACCAAGTGCTGGTGCTTCAAAAATATAATCAACCCATTCTAAATCAAAATTTATAGCTTTAAGTTTCTCCTCAACAAATCCATAATCAGAAAAAACAACTGTTTTATATCCTTTTATGCGATATTCTCTGAGAATATTTACAACTTTTGGATTAAACTTGTAATGTTTTGATAGTATTGACACCATTTCTGGCATATAATCACAATAAAACCATTCTCTTGCATCTTTTTTATTAAAGAGTTGAAAAAAATGCTCTTCAAAATTTTCATGATTACCGAAAAACTTTCCGCTAATAGATTTTCTAACCTCTCTTTCTCTCTTTAGATAAGACAACTTACCCTTGAAAAGTTGTGAAAAAACAAGCCTTAACGGCAATAATTTCTTATCGTAAAGTGTACCGTCCAAGTCGAAAATAACCGCTTTATTGCTCATTAGCAAAAAATATAATAGAAAAAGGTTAAGTAAATTTTTTATTCAATAACAAGTTTTTTAAATTTACTGTGTCGCAATTCATCTTGCATTAGTAGTTGGATTTTGAACTGCCCATCGCGGTAACCTTCTGCCACACATTCTTCTTTATATTTTTCAAAGGAGTTACTAACCAAACGATGTGTTACGGGAATTTTTAGACGTAAAGAATCACGTTTTGATTCGTACTCTATATTTATTTCTTTCAACTTTTTATCAACCAAAGTATTAAAATCTTCAGCTTGTTGTTGAGAAATGTTTATGTCTTCAAATTCGTAATAAAATCTATATCCTTTAATATCTAAATCTGCAAAGCCAACAAAGAAGCGGGTTTTAATATTGGTTTCATTTTCCACTTGATGTACTGCATTTATAAGTTGATTTTCGTGCAACTTTTCGCCAGTAAGAGATGTGATACCGTTAATTTTTTGAACCATGTGTACAGTTGGCGTTTCCATAAATTTAGGTCCAACTTCTAATAAGTCGTTCATATTGTAGCGGTAAAGTCCAGCGAAAGTAGTTACGTAGGCACAGTAGCGCTTACCTTCTTCAAGCTCGTGAAGCAGATAAAAGTGAGGGTTAGGTGTATTAAGTTCTGACTCTTCCACAAATTCGTAAAAATGATAATGAGGGAAAAGTACAGTGTTCAAAGAGCCATCGAGTACGAGTCCGAAGCGGCATTCTGAACTAAAATAGCCGAGTTCTTGATGGAAAGTTGATTCAGGGAAAGAGTTTTTGAATTGATCTATATATATTGCAGTATTTCCGCACTTCCATGTACTGAGGATTTGGATATTAGGCCAGAAGTGTTTAGGAAGGACTTTTCCATGTTCTTCTTTTAGTTTCCTGAGTTTCTCGGCACGTTTGGGATTAGGCTTTAGCATTTTTTCTAACTCAGAGCGTATTTCAGGCTCTATATCAAACATTTCGCTTAATGTTCCATTTTCAATATCCTTTATATATTCATCGTAATACTTGTCAATATTATTCTGCATCTCAACAATAGTAGAGGGGTTGGGAGTAACAATGATAGTGATATTCTGTTCAATACTTTTGCGCATAAGTACGTAATAACGAGCGTTGTAGTCGGAAATATCATAAACAGATTGTGGGTTTGCATATAATTTTTGTATGAATTTAGGCATATCATCGCGTGTAACTCCTGAAACAGAGCCATACATGGTTCCGTCGGGAGCTTCACCTTCTACAGATTTTCCAACAATAGCAAGCACTTTACCACCGAAACACGTACATCGATGTTTTATGAAATTGTATAGCCAAATTCGCGACATCTTAACATAAATTTTCCAAAGATATTTTCGAGTGATAGGAATCCATTTAGGTTCTGATGTTGTGCCTGATGTGGTTGCATATAAAAGAGGCTTTCCGTGAAAAAGTACATTCGCTTCTCCATGCTTGTGCCGCTCTACATATTGACGTAAATCCTCGTAATCGTTAGGCTTAACATTTTCTCTAAATCGTTTATAAAACTCTTCTTCATTTGTAGCTTTGAAGATGTGTTCAAAGTTGTGTTCTTTGCCATAAACAGTATCCTTTGCAAAGAAAAGTATCTTTCGCAGTGTAATATAACTGTGCCTACGAGGATTTTTTGATACTTTTTTTAGTATATTGTATTGCATTCTTCCCGTAATTCCTATGAGAAGATTTACTAAAAGCATACGTTTCAAATCCATTAACTTAGTCTTTTGTGTGAAAAAAAGTTTGCAAATGTACATAATTTTTGTTAAAGTTTAATAAAATTATTCAATTTATTGGTTTCGATTCGTCTATTTTTTTGTTGTAAAAGGGGTAATTCTGATCATTTTTATCTTGTGAAACTGAAAAAATCTCTCAATTAGTTAATTACAATTTATCAGTCTAAGTTTCATTCAAGAATTTTATGTAAATTTGCAGTTTGAAAAAACAATCAAAAAATGGCTGATTTTCTTGATAATTTAGATAAATT
This sequence comes from uncultured Bacteroidota bacterium, assembly GCA_902797625.1. GTDB lineage: Bacteria > Bacteroidota > Bacteroidia > Bacteroidales > WCHB1-69 > F23-D06. The sequence continues at coordinate 16,626 of CADBTU010000052.1, forward strand.
TTTTCCTTCAAACTTTACCGAAGAGCAAAAAGCAAAGGTGAAGACAATTTTTTATAAAAAGCTTTCGCTCGAAGCTCATAAGTTTTATTCTGGGAAGATGCAAACTCTTCCAAAAGTGCCTTTAGATAGTTTTAATTGGTTCAATGTTTGGTATACACCTGGAGTTTCATCGGTATCAACAACAATTCGCGATAATAAAGATGAGTCTTTTATTCTGAGTAATCGTAGCAATCTTGTGGCTGTTGTTAGCGATAGCACAAGAGTTCTTGGCGATGGTGATTGTACACCTCCAGGAGGATTGGGTGTAATGGAAGGTAAAGCATTGCTGATGAAATATTTAGGAGGTGTTGATGCAGTTCCCCTCTGTATTGATAGTTGTGGTGAAACAGGCAAACCTACAGCTCAAAAGATTATTGATTTTGTTAAGATGGTTCAGCATAGTTTTGGAGCAGTTAATTTAGAAGATATTTCTCAACCCAACTGCTATCGTGTGTTAGATGTTCTTCGTGAAGAATGTGATATTCCTGTTTGGCACGATGATGCTCAAGGAACAGCTTGTGTAACACTCGCTGGAATTATCAATGCTTTGAAAGTTGTTGGAAAACAATTGCCTACAGCAAAAATAGTACTCTATGGTGCTGGAGCTGCTAATAGCAGTATCGCGCGTCTTTTGATAGCAGATGGTGCTAATCCAAAAAACATCATAATGTTTGATAGAAATGGTTCTTTGCACAGAAATCGTATTGATTATGAGCAGAATCCAGATTTCTATCCTCAATGGAATTTGTGTAGAATTACCAATCCAGAATGTGTTACAGATGTTGAATCAGCTTTCAATGATGCAGATGTTTTGGTGGCACTTTCCCAACCAGGTCCTGATACTATAAAACAAGAATGGGTCTCGAAGATGGCCGAAAAAGCTATAGTTTTTGCTTGCGCCAATCCTGTACCTGAAATCTATCCCTATAAAGCAAAAGAGGCTGGAGCTTTCGTAGTTGCAACAGGACGTGGCGATTTTCCTAATCAGGTTAATAATTCAATATGTTTTCCAGCAATTCTGAAAGGTACGCTCACAGTTGCAGCTCGAAAAATTACTGATGAGATGGCTATTTGTGCTGCCCATTCAATAGCTTCTTATGCAGAACAAAAAGGTATTGATGAGAATGTGATTATGCCTTCAATGGTTGACACTGAAATGTTTCCAATTGTTGCCGCAGATGTTGCGGAATGCGCCGTTAAATCTGGTTTGGCACGACGAATATTGGACCGCAACGACGTTCTCAAAATCGCAACTCACGATATTGATGAAGCGCGACGAATATCAAATCTCCTCTCAAAACACTCTTTCATATCTTCTTATCCTGAAAAAAATATAAAGGATATCTTTGATGAAATTTGTGCCGAAATTTAGTCTTTTTATGCAACACGATATTATATATTCTTTTCAAAAACTCTACTCGGCTCTTAATGATGAACGCCTCGCTGCTGAAAAACTCTATCCATCTGTTCTCCAACAAAGTGTTGCTAATACTTGGTTTGTACCTGAATTTTGCAAATATTCACTAAAAGTTCTAAAAAATCTTATTTCTAATCAAGCGTTAGAAGATTTTTGTACATTTTTTTTTACGAATTCTGTAAAAATTTCCACTGAACAAAAAAAAATAGCTGTTGTTTTAGATAATAAAACACCATTTGATTTTATTGAAGCTCTCTTTCTAATCCTAATAACTGGAAATACTATTCTTGTTAAAAACAACAATAAAAATATATTTTTCAAAACTCTTGTAAACCTTTTTATTGATGTTGCACCAGATATTTCAAATAGAATTGTTTGCACAAACGAGTTTCAAGATATAGACGCTATCATTGCAGATGTTTCTGATGAAAAACTATCTGTTTACGAGAACTATTTTACAAATATTCCTCATTATTTTAGAAGAAATGAGTCTGCAATTGCTATTTTGAATGGAGATGAGACGGAAAAAGAGTTGCTTAATATAGCTGAAGATATTTATTGCTACTTTGGAATGGGACGCTTCTCGGTTAGATGTATTTTTGTTCCCGAGAATTATGATTTTTCAAAATTAGTAGATATTTTTGCTAATAAATGTGATATTTTGAAACATCATAACCAATATCTTAACAATTTAGAATATCAAAAAACGGTAAAACTTATGATGCGGCAAGATTATATTGATGCAGGAACTTTACTATTTGTAGAATCAGATTCTCTATTTCCTCCGATTAGTGTTGTGAATTTTATTAGATACCAGAAACTTTACGAGCTTGATTTTTTTATAGAATCCAATAAAAACGAAATAAGTCGCATTGTATCCTCTTCAAAGATTCATTACGGAAATTCAGTTTTTGGCGAATCGAATAACGTTTCAGCCTTTGATTTACTAAAAGATGAATCTTTAAGACTATTACTTTTTTAAATTTGATACAAATGAAAAAAAGATTCATAATTCCGTTGTTTATTTTGTTAGGACTCTCAGCTATACCGCTAATGATAGGTATTTTTCATCTATATACCGAAGCTGAGAAAGTTCAACGAAGTATCTTTGTAAATGAAGTATTCTCGGCAGGAAACGAAGTTGTTGAGAAGATTGACGCTACCATAAAAAATGACACTCTTGCCCTCGAAGCACTTGATTCTGAAGTTGTAGATAAGGATGTTATTGATTTTGGTGAGATTGTTTCAATGCAACACTCAAGAAGATTTTTGATAGATACTAATACAAATCAACCAATAGCCGTTGTAAATTCTACAATATATTATAAGGAAAATGATTCTAAAGCTGTTGCTAATGATACCGAATATTTTACTGCAGCTTTTAGAAAATTGTTTCCACTTTATAATGAAACAACTAATCCTGTTGAGTTTCAAGATGGTATCACTAACTCATTTTATATTAAAGATTTGGAAATATTAAGAATAGACAGTACCACTATAAAATTGCTAAATCGCGACTATTTAGAGAAGTTGATTTCTGAATCTCTACTTTCTGAAAATATTAATGCTCGTTTTGATTTCGCGCTTTTCAACGCTTTTACTTCCGAATATGTTATTGAACCGTTTTACATATCTGAGGAAAGAATACAATCAAGTCAATATATTTTTCGCTTAAAATATAATGAAAAGGTAAGTTCCCCGCACTATTTGATTTTGTATTTTCCTATGGAAAGAGGAATTTTCTTAAATAGGATGAGGGGGATATTAGTGCTTATTATTGTTTTCTTTATTGTTACATTCACAATCTCTTGCATAGCTTTATATTCTCTATATCGGCAAAAAAAGACTTCAGATGTTACCAATGAATTTATCAATAATGTAACTCACGAATTTAAAACACCTATAGCCACAATCTCATTAGCTTGTGAAGCTCTTTCTGATTTTTCAATGATTGAAGACCCAGAAATTAGAAGTTCTTACGTAAGTATCATTACAGATGAAAACAATAGATTGAAAGAGATGGTGAACACTATTTTAGAAATTGCTCAATTGAGGAAAGGACAGGTGAAGATGAATGTTGAGTTTATTGATATGCACGAGTTAATTAGAAAAATAACAGACAGTCTTACTCTTTTGGTGAAATCATCAAATGGTACTATCAATTTGGCATTGAACGCTGAGAAATACGAGATTTTTGGAGATAAAAACCATTTGAGTAACTCAATTACGAATCTTATAGAAAATGGTATCAAATACTCAAATGATAATCCTGAAATATTAGTTTATACCATGTCTGACGAAAAATATCTCACAATCTCTGTTGCCGATCAAGGCATCGGAATCCCTAAAAAATCAATCTCAAAAATTTTTAATAATTTTTATAGAATTTCCTACGGTAATGTACACAATGTTAAGGGTTTTGGACTTGGATTGGGATATGTAAAAAAGATAGTATCTTTGCATCACGGTAAAATCGATGTTAGGAGTGAAGAGGGAAAAGGCAGTACTTTTACAATTAGTTTACCAATAAAAAATTAAAACAATAATATTATGGATAGCAAGAGAAATGGTTTTTCATCAAATGTTGGAGCAATTTTAGCGGCAGCTGGAGGAGCAGTTGGGTTAGGTAATATCTGGCGTTTTCCATATATGTTAGGTCAAAATGGCGGTGGTGCTTTTCTGTTAGTGTATCTACTTTTTGTATTTATGATAGGAGTTCCGCTTATGATGACAGAATTTGTAATCGGAAGAGGAACACAAAGCAATGTGGTTGGTGCATATCGAAAACTTGGTACAACAAAACGTTGGGTGTTTTTAGGTGTTTTTGGGATTATAGCTGCATTCTTGATATATGCTTTTTATAGTGTTGTTGCAGGTTGGACGTTAAATTACATAGTCCTATCTCTGTCAGGTCAACTTTCTGGGTTAGAAAAGGAAACTGTTGCACAAGTTTTTTCAGATTTTACTCAAAGTTCTTTCTGGCCCGCGCTATCTCAATTCTTTTTTATAGCTATTACAGGCATTGTAATATCTTTTGGAGTTGAAAAAGGTATTGAACGCGTATCAAAAGTGTTGATGCCTGTGTTGTTTTTCTTACTTGTCGTTATGTGTGTACGCTCGATTACTCTTCCTGGTTCTGAAAAAGGACTTCTATTTCTCTTTAAACCCGATTTCTCAAAAATTAATGCTAATACTCTTTTGGCAGCCTTAGGACAGTCATTTTTCTCTTTAAGTTTAGGAATGGGTGCAATGGTAACTTATGGTTCTTATATACGAAAACAAGATTCTTTGCTTAAAACATCAAATTGGATTTCTGTATGCGATTTGTTGGTAGCAATTTTAGCAGGCATTGTTATTTTTCCCGCAGTATTCTCATTCGGAATGAACCCTTCTGCTGGCCCAGAACTCGTTTATGTTGTTCTTCCAAATGTTTTTAATAATATGCCTGGAGGTGTAGTTTTTGCCTCTGTGTTTTTTATTTTGCTTGGAATTGCTGCCCTTACCTCCACTATTTCTCTTTTGGAGATAATAGTTGCCTTTACAGTTGAAGAGTTGAATTGGAAGCGCTCAACATCTTCTGTTATAGTTTCATTTGGTGTTTTTCTAATAGGTGTTTTCTGTACTCTTTCATTCGGACCCCTTAAAGATTTTTTGATTTTTGGTCGCACAATATTTGAGCTTTTCGATCTTGTAACTGCCTCTTATATAATGCCTATTGGCGCTCTATTAATGACTATTTTCATCGGCTGGTTTACTCCAAAAGAAGTTATTAAAGAAGAAATATCTCACGGAGACAGTATGAAAGGCATTCTTTTCGATATATACTACTTTATAATTAGATACATTGCGCCTGCAGCGTTGTTAGTAATAATTATTTCAGGTTTTTTATCATAAAATTATGATCAAAGAAAAAATAACACTGCCAATAATATTGTTTATTGTTATTATTGTTTGTGCACTATTTGCAGGTAGTGTTGGAGTTATACACATACCTTTTAAAACTGTGATTGGAAGTCTTTTGCATAAGGTTGGATTTTCATTTCAAGTTTTTGATTATTCAGAGATAACCTTATGGCAATTACGTTTTCCAAGAATTGTGATGAGCATAATAGCAGGTGCCGCTCTCGCTGTTTGTGGCGGTGTTTTTCAGAGCATATTCCGTAATCCTGTTTGCGACCCATATATTTTAGGAATCTCTTCTGGAGCTTCTATCGGTGCTGCCGCTGCATTTATTCTTGGATGGGATTCTTTCCTCTTCGGAGTTACTGTTCCTGCACTTATAACTGCTCTTCTTACTCTCCTAATTATTATTGCTATAGCAGAGTTTAAAGGTCAACATTCTACAAATACTCTCTTATTGGTAGGAATAGCAATAAATTTCTTAATATCTGCTCTTATAACTCTTATTATGGTGATCAATCAGCAAGAAATGCACAAGATATTTTTTTGGACTATGGGAAGCTTAACTAACGTATCGTGGATTGAAATTGCATTTGTATTGCCAATTATGATACTTTCTGTATTTCTATTGTTATATTATTCTAAAGCTATGAATATTTTGCAAGCTGGCGAGGAGACAGCCTTTATGTCAGGAGTTGATACAAAAAAAACAGTATTTTTAGTGTTGATTATAGCTTCGGTTTTAACATCTGTGATAGTATCTTTCTGTGGTTCTATAGGGTTCATCGGATTAATTGTTCCTCATATTGTACGAATTATTTTTGGAAGTAATAATAGAAAAGTATTGGGGTATTCATTGTTTTTTGGTGCACTTTTTCTATTAATTGCCGATACTTTGGCGAGAACGATAGCTATTCCTTCAGAGCTGCCAGTAGGAAGTATCACTGCTATCGCTGGAAGTCCTTATTTTATATTTTTGGTGTTAAGAAAAAAATGATTATATTTTTTCACTCTTTTTATTACTTTTGCAAAAATTTTTGATTAAACATTTTTGTTATTTAATAATCGCCAAATAGCTCAAAAATATTATAAAAATGAAAAAAATTCTTTTATTAGTTTTGGTTTCTCTAATGACCTTAGGTCTTAGTGCACAACAATCTTCAAAAAGTCAACCAAGTGGAAAGGTTCAGACTATAACCATTCAAACAAATGGTGTTTGCGGTCAATGTGAAAAACGTTTTAACGAAAATGTACCTTATTTCAAAGGTGTTAAATCTTGTACGTATGACGTCAAAACCGCAAAGTTAACAATCAATTATGATGCTAAGAAAACAAATCCTGAGCAACTTCGCCAAGAAGTGAGTAAACTCGGATATAATGCCGACAATATTAAAGCTGATGCTGCAGCTCGCGCAAAGCTACCTGCATGTTGCCGTCAAGAAGGAAAAACAGGATGCGGTAATCATAAATCTTGCTCTCACCATTAATTAATATCTTTTGATGTCTGAACGTGAGACATTTAACGGTCATAGTATTTTCACTCTTTCGGATGTTGCAATGAGCATCCATAAAATGATTGAAAGAACCTATAACCGTCAATATTATGTTAAAGCAGAAATACTTAAATTAAACTACTATCCATATAGTGGTCATTGTTATCCAGAATTAGTTGAGAGAGATAATGGCAAAATTAAAGCAGAAATGCGTGCTATTATTTGGTCAGCAAAGTACAAAGATATAAATGATCGTTTTTTGAAGATAACTGGAGAGCCTCTAAAGGAGAACCTCTCCATTTTGTGTCTTGTAACGATACAATTTAGCCCTAAACATGGTTTAGCTCTTCATATTGAGGATGTTGAGCCGACTTTTACGCTCGGTGAGATGGAGAAAAGTCGCCTCGAAGTTATTGAACGCTTAAAAAAAGATGGTGTATATAACAAAAATAAAACATTAAAAATCCCTCTGCTTCCTAAGCGAATAGCAGTTATTTCTGTTGAAACAAGTAAAGGATATAGCGATTTTATAAATACTTTAAGAAATAATAATAGGGGATATTTATTTTATACTGAGCTTTTTCCTTCAATACTTCAAGGTGATAAAGCTATTATTGGGATGATACATCAGCTTTCCGAGATTAAGAAAAGATTGTCAGAGTTTGATGTTGTTGTTATCGTGAGAGGCGGCGGCGGTGATGTCGGTCTGAGTTGTTACGATGATTACAATCTTTCATCAGCAATTGCTACATTTCCTTTGCCAGTGCTTACAGGTATAGGTCATTCAACTAACACTTCTATCTGCGACTTAGTGGCTTTCAAAAGTTTTATAACACCTACTGATGTAGCTTTCTCTCTTATTGAAAAATATGAGTCTTTTGAATCTAAAGTTGATGAGTATATTGTTACTATTATCTCTAAATCAAAATTAAGAGTAATAGATGAAAAAAAAGATCTCCAAACCCTAATTTCACACTTTAGGTTACAGAGTTTAAGATTGTTAGATGTAAACAATAATATTTTTCTATCACTCAATCAAGAGATACTTAATAGTTATAGAAATATTTTTTCAGAAAACAAGACAAAACATTCTATTTTAATCAATAAAGTGATAGGTAATATGAATAGGCATTTAAGCTTGTCTATAAATTCATTACCAAATATATATGATAATATTGTGCGAGAGGTTCGAAATCTTTTAGAAAAAACTGATAGTGAAATAAATTACTTATCTGAAAAATTACAAATTCTTAGTCCTGAGAATGTTTTAAAACGTGGTTATAGCATAACTTATTACAAAGGCAAAGCAATTACCGACTCATCGTTGTTATCTTCTGGTGATGAAATAATAACACATTTTTACAAAGGAAAAATAGTTTCAAGGGTAGGGGAATAGCTTGATAAATATGTAAAAAAAAGAGATGCATCTTAAAAAAGTGCATCTCTTTTTATATTTGGCAAAAAACTTACAATGTATGATAAGGTGTAAGCAATTGTTTTCCGATTTCAACAGCTTCTTCATTCTTAGGAATGAGAGAGTGATGACGAGGAGGGAGAGATTTTTCAAGTCCCTTGTGTAACATTTCAGGTGTAACAAGAGGTTTTATTTTAAGAAATCCTCCTAACACAATCATATTGAACAACTTGCTAATACCCATTTCGTTAGCTTTATCAGCAGCTGCAACTTGATAGATATTTATATCTTTACGAGTTGGATGATTTGATATGCCGTTTGGGTCGTAGATTAAGAGACCGCCAGGTTTTACAGCAGATTCAAACTTATCCATAGATTGTTGGTTAAGGATGATAGCTGTATCGAATTGGTTCAAATAAGGGGAGCAGATGCGTTCGTCGCTGATAATAACGGTAACATTAGATGTACCACCGCGCATTTCAGGACCGTATGAAGGCAACCAGCTCACTTCTTTTTCTTGCATGATGCCGGCGTATGCGAGAATTTTACCCATTGATAGTACTCCTTGTCCGCCGAAGCCTGCTATAATGATTTCTTCAGTCATTTTCTTAAGTTTTTTAATGAATTATTTTTTTCTCAAAGAAAAGATCGTTTCGTTGGGTTGGTCGAAAGTGCCAATACGTTCAACAAACTTAGGATCGTATTTGCCGTCAACTTTCATATCTCCGAGAGGGAAGAATTTTAAAGTATTTTCTTCCATCCATTTATTTGCTTGAATAGGAGTCATTTTCCATCCTGAGTTACAGTTAGATGTAACTTCTACAAAAGAAACGCCTTTGTTGAGTTTTTGGTTTTCAAAAGCCATTCGGATAGCCTTTTTACATCTGCGAGCAGCTGCAGGAGTGTAAACAGCTTGACGTGTAACATAATATGTTCCAGGAAGTTGAGCTAACATTTCTGTAACACGCATAGTGTGTCCCATAACTTTAGAGTCGCGACCGTAAGGACAAGTAACAGTTTCCATACCTTCGAGGGTGGTAGGAGCCATTTGACCGCCAGTCATACCATAAATACCGTTATTTATAAAAATCATTGTGATGTTTTCACCGCGGTTGCAGGCGTGCATAATTTCAGCGCAGCCAATAGAAGCTAAGTCACCATCACCTTGATACGAGAAAACAAATGTTTCTGGGCGCAGGCGTTTGATTGCAGATGCGCAAGCTGGTGCTCTACCGTGTGCTGCTTCAACGAAGTCAACATCAAAATAGTTGTAAGCTAACACAGAGCAGCCTACAGGTGAAATACCGATAACATTATTTTGTATGCCCATCTCTTCGATTACTTCGGCAATGATTCTGTGAACAACGCCATGACCGCAACCAGGGCAATAGTGCATTGTAGCATCTGTTAAAACAGGAGTGCGTTTATACACCAGATTTTCGGGTTTAATTATATCTTCTCTTGTCATTGTTTCAAATATTTAAAATTATTAAATCATTTTTTTCAAAGCATCGAGAATTTCAACCGGAGTTGGGATAACGCCACCATAACGACCGTAGTGTTCAACAGGAACTTTATATTCAACGGCCATTTTAACGTCTTCAATCATTTGTCCAGCATTCATTTCAACACTCAATATTTTCTTCATGCGCCCACCGATTTCTTTAATAGCTTTAGTGGGGAAAGGCCACAATGTGATAGGGCGGATAAGTCCAACTTTTATACCTTCGGCGCGAGCTAACTCAATAGATTTCATACAAATACGAGCAGCCGACCCGTAAGCTATGAACAAATAATCAGCATCTTCACATTGTATAGCTTCAAAACGAGTATCTTCTTCTTCGCACTTTCTGTATTTAGCTTGTATGCGGTCGTTGATAGCCTCTTGTTTAAGAGCTTCCAGCTCAAGAGAAGTAACAATTCTATGTTTTCCAGTTGATCGATGTCCAGTTGCAGCCCAAGGACAATGTTCTTCAATATATTCATTTGTCCAGCGTGGTTTATAATCGTCAACCATCACTTTTTCCATTACCTGTCCGATAACGCCATCTGAAAGTATCGCCACTGGATTACGGTATTTGAAAGCCAAATCAAAACCGAGTTCAACGAAATCATACATTTCTTGCACAGTTGCAGGGGCGAGAGTTATGAGTCTGTAGTCTCCGTGTCCACCGCCTTTTGTTGTTTGGAAATAGTCAGATTGTGATGGTTGGATAGTACCAAGACCAGGACCGCCACGAACTACGTTTACACAAATAGCTGGGAGTTCTGCACCAGCGAGATATGACAAACCTTCTTGCATAAGAGAAAAACCAGGTGATGAAGAAGATGTCAAAACGCGTTTTCCAGCGGCAGCGCCAGCGTAAACCATATTTATAGAAGCCAATTCACTTTCGGCTTGCAAAACAACCATACCTGTGTAGGCAGGAGAGTTTTCATCGTATGGTCTTTCCGCCATTAAATGCTCTAAAACTTCTGATTGCGGCGTAATAGGATAACCAAAATATCCATCTGCACCGCAACGAATAGCAGCCTCAGCGATGGCTTGGTTTCCCTTCATTAATACTAATTCTTTTGCCATTTTAATGATTTTTAATTAATTGTTGTTAATAATCTTTTTATTTGTCCACAATTAGTCAACTTTTGCGCGATAAACTTCAATTACCCCGTCAGGACAAATAACTGCACAACTCGCGCAGCCAATGCAAGAATCAGGATTGATCATTTCCAAATAGTTGTATCCTTTGGCATTTACCTTCTTTGAAAGGTCGATGCACTTAGGATCTTGAGGACAACCAGTTATGCACACCGCACAACCCTTACACTTTTCAGTGTCGATAACTAAAGCTCCTTTAAATGCCATAATTTTATTGTTTTTTTGTTAGTTATTTTGTTGATTTTTTGTTATTTCTATATGTTCTATTAAGAGCTGCAAATGTATGATTTTTTTCTTTAGTTATGCTAATCAAACGGGAAATATTTCCATTTTTTTATTGCTATTCACTAAAAATAAACTTTCTGCTATTGAATAAAAGAAAACGGCAGGTTCGAACAAACCTGCCGTTTTCTTTTATTTGGTTTTGGAACTGTCAAAATTATTTTTGATAAAATCTTCCACGATTATCTAAAACTTTCATTTTGGAAGTGAGGTAATTCATGAGAGTGCTTTCGTTACGTTCGCGACCTAAAACAGCATTTTGCAAATAATTTTTTTGTAAGGCTATATTGTCATTACCTTGAGCAGGACGATTTTCAATAATATTTACAACGTATGCAAAGTTATTGCCGCTAATTGCAGTAGGTTTGTTAACTGGCAAATTGAAGATTTGACCAATAGCCTTGCCTTCAACACCACGGTTCATATAGTAATCGCCAGCGAAACTCAATATAATGCTATCTGCAACAGAAACACCGTATTTTGAAGCGACACTCTGAATATTTCCAGACTTCAAATCGTTGTTCAACTGTTCTGCAACTTTTTCAACTTTAGTTTGATGTTCAAGAATGGTCTTAATTTCATCTTTCACATCCTTATATTTTTGAATACCTTGTTCTCTAATTTTTGCCACAGAAGCTACAGCGAAAAACATTCTGTTAATATTGAAAACATCAGAAATATCATCTTTCTTAACATCATCACCAAACGACCAGCTAACGATGTCGCGGCAGGATGGTAATTGAGCAATATTCGCAGCCATAGAGTTAACACGTTCTCCATTTACAACTTGAATACCTTCTTTTTGAGCCTTAGAAACGAGTTCTTCATTATTTGTTACAGCTGCTGCAAATTGACTTGCTTGTGTACGAAGGTTTCTAACAGTTGCTTCTGAAGCTGTGATGTCGCGATCGTAAAGAACAAATTGACGCTTTTCAATAGGAGTTGTGCGTGTGAGAGCTTGGAATACAATATAACCATTAGGAGCTTTATAAACATAGATGCCGCCATTAGGAGTATTCAAAAGATTGTTGTAAAGTTCAGGAATTGTACCACGCTCAGGAATCCAAAACGTTGTATCTCCTTTTTCACGTCCGTATAAATAATTAGGTTGAAGTGCAAATATAGAACTTTGTCCAGAGGTTATTACCTGACGTAAGCTGTCAGCTAATAAACGAGCTTCCTTCTTAGAATAAGGAGCTTCTTTATATTGTGCAGTTTTGAAAGGCAACTCTATAGTTGCTACGAGTACTGAATCAGGGCGATGAGCAACACCAAAAACTTTTCCGTAGTACCATTTAACATTCTCGTAAGCAAAAGGAGCAATAAAACTGCCTACAGGAGTTTTGAATATTAAACTATCAAGTTCAGGAATTGTAATGTCTGACTCTTTATAATATGTGCTATCAACAAATCCAATACCTTTATGGTTAGCAAATTCGAGTAACGACATTTGTTGGAGACGAGTAAAGTCTGCGTTTACACTATCTTCTATCTCTTTAAGGTCAGCTGTTGTTGGGTTTATTTGGAATATAGCTACATTAAGATCGCGCAAATTTTCTTTAACGTTGAATATTTCAGACTTGTGAGTTTTGTAAAAATCTTTCATTTGACTTTCTGAAACGTCAGCTTTAATATTTTGGAAAGCAGACAATTCAGGGTTAACTGTTACCAAAGAGGCTAACACCATAGTATTGTCTTGTCCGAGTTTCTTGGCCATATTATCTGAGAAATTGATAGAATTTTGCGTGAGTGCAAAATATTTCTGAGATTTTTCTGCGCTGATAGCAAAGCGAACCAAAGCCTGATAAGCGTTGTAGATCTCTTTAGCACCATCTTCATTTGCGTATGATTCAATGTTGGAAATGATTCCCATTGCATTTTCTGGACCATACATCTGAGCGAGTGCATTTGCAAATTGTGCAATAAATTGATTAGGTTGATTTGTGCTCAAGGATGCATTCATATTTTCCTTGAAATCCTCTATCATTTGATTGTTGTATGACATACCTAACTTCTCTAATTGTGCATCCATTGTTTGGTCTTGGAGAAGTTGTTGCCATGTCATCTCGTGGATTTGATAGGTTTCATTGTCTTCAAAAGAACTTTTGTTCTGCAAGAGCTTCATGAGGGCTGTATTTTCCTCATATTGTTTACTGTAAACCATATCCAACTTCTTGCCATTAATTTTGGCTACTGTATTTTTGTTGGAGAAAGTTCTGGTGACATTGGAAAGGTCGCCTAAGATGAATGCTAAGAGGGCTAAACCGATTATCACCAATAAAAGCACACCGTGCTTACGAATTGAGCCTATTGCTGCCATAGATTTATGATATTTATTTAGTAATTTTTATATTCAAAAAAAAACGCGCAAAAGTAGCATTTTTTTCTCTAAATTCCAAATATCTTTTTAATTTTATTTTATCTAACTGATTTATAAATAAAAAAGCCTGCAAAATCAAAACGATTGCAGGCTTGTGTTTAGTTATATTTTTTGTTGTTTAGTCGCCTAATGTTGCAACCATAACAGCTTTAATTGTATGCATACGGTTTTCAGCTTCATCGAAAACAATTGAATTTTCTGATTCAAAAACATCTTCGGTAACTTCAATACCATCAAGTCCGAATTGTTTGTTAACATCGCGACCAACTTCTGTTTCTAAATTGTGATAAGCTGGGAGGCAGTGCATGAACTTGCACTTTGGATTACCAGTGAGAGCCATCATTTCTTTATTCACTTGGTAAGGTTTGAGAAGTTTGATACGTTCTTTCCAAACTTCAACAGGTTCACCCATAGAAACCCAAACATCCGTATATAAGAAATCGCATCCTTTAACACCTTTCTTAACGTCATCGGTTACAGTAATTTTGGCACCTGTTTCTTTTGCAATTTCTTGACATTGTTTAATAAGGGCTTTATCTGGTTGAAGAGCTTTGGGAGCAACGATTCTTACATCCATCCCCATTTTAGCACCACCAACCATTAAAGAGTTACCCATATTGAATCGAGCGTCTCCTAAGTAAGCGTATGTTACTTGATTGAGAGGTTTATCAACGTGTTCACTCATAGTAAGGAAATCGGCAAGTATTTGGGTTGGATGAAATTCATTGGTGAGACCATTCCATACGGGAACACCAGCATATTCAGCAAGTTCTTCAACAGTAGCTTGTTTAAATCCACGATATTCAATACCATCGTACATACGGCCGAGCACGCGGGCGGTATCTTTCATAGATTCTTTAACACCAATCTGGGAACCTGAAGGCCCAAGATAGGTAACGTGAGCTCCTTGGTCGTGCGCTGCAACTTCAAATGCACAACGTGTACGTGTTGAAGTTTTCTCGAATATGAGTGCTATATTCTTACCTTTGAGGCGGGGTTGTTCTGTTCCTGCATACTTGGCGCGTTTTAAATCGCGAGCCAAGTCAAGCATAAATTGGATTTCTGCTGGAGTGAAGTCCAACAATTTCAAAAAGCTTCTGTTTCTTAAATTGAATGCCATAAAATTATAGTTAAATTATAAATAAATGAATTTGATTTCAAAAAATCGGCGGCAAATATACAAAAAAATATACAATATAGTGTTACTTTCAAACTAAAATTGTTGTATAAATTCAATACTATACTTGATATTACAACATTACATTGGTATTGATTCTTTGTGGTATGCAGAATACGATTGCTAACTCAAGATAGTTTAATTTCTTGGTAATCCTTTTTGAACCAAGTTAGCTGTTTTTTTGCATAGCGGCGAGTATGGGTTTTAATGTCTTCAATAGCTTTGTCGAGAGTACATTTTCCATCAATAAAATCGAATAGTTCTCTATAACCAACAGTGTTTAAGGCGTTTAGATTACGATATTGGTATAAACTTTTAACTTCTTCCAAAAGACCATCATCCATCATTTTGTTAACTCTTTTGTTAATTCTGTCGAAAAGTATATCTCTGTCGCGATTTAAATAAAACTTCTCAATATTAAAGTCTCTATTTTTTTTTGTATTGTGCAAAAAACTTGAATAAGGTTTTCCTGTTTGCAGAGAAATTTCAAGAGCGCGTATCATTCTTTTATGGTTATTGGTGTCATTTGTAGCAATAAAATCAGGGTCTAAAAGATTTAATTGAGCGCGGATGGCTTCGATGCCATTGTTAATGAATAAGTTATTTACATATTCTCGCAATTGAAAGTTTACGTCAGGCAATTCATCAATTCCGTTACAAACAGCGGCGATGTATTGTGGACTACCTCCAGTCATAATCACAACAGGAAAATTGCGAAACAGTTGTTTTAGAAGATTAAGAACATCTTGTTCGAAGAGATACACATTATAATAGTCATGAATTGAGAGCATACCAACAAAGAAGTGTTTAGCTGCGGCAAGTTCTTCATCTGTAGGGTAAGCGGTACCAATACGCATTTCCTTATAAAATTGGCGCGCATCAGCTGATATTATAGGAATCTGCCAACGTTGCGCCAATTCTATAGTGTAAGATGTCTTTCCAACTCCTGTTGGTCCAGTTAAGATAAGAAGAGTTGGGGAGCTAAAATTCGTTAAATTCATTCAGATCAGAATAATCTTCTTCATTGTAACCATCATCGAAATCGTCGTCAAAATTATCCTCATCATCTAAAGAGAGAACAGATTCATCAAACTCTGGTTGTGGCATATCTGATATAGAGACTTTCACAGGAAGTTCACCTTTGCTGAAAGTACAGCGCGGAAAATCTTCTGGCTTATCTGTTTTTGCAGCCTTTTGAAATTCTATATAGAAAGTTTTAGGGTTAATAAAATCATATTCGTAGAGAATGTTTTGATGAGGGTCTGTGATAAAATCCTTTAGAATAGCTTCTTTCATCACAAATTTAGGAATATTGCTTTTAGTACTGAAAGTATCTTCTTCGTCGTAATCAGGATTTTCAAAAGAATCATCCTCGTCAGAGGTATCAGTGAGAGTGATTTCTTTTTGTTTATTCCATTTCTGGTCACAAATTGAGAACGCTGCAAATTCATTGCCTTTTAACCCAAGACAATCATAAAGAAAATGGTGAAAATCCTCAAAATTAGAGTTTGCAGGAATTTCAACATCTCTTTCAAAGTCTTCAATTTCATCAAAAAATACTTTAAACTTGTAATAGTACATAACGTATGGGGTTTAATGGTTTTTTTAAGATAGAAATTATGCCTCTTCTGCTTCAGGTTCAACCATATTATGGAAGACATTTGTTACATCTTCATCTTCATTGATTTTATCAAGAAGAGCCTCAACTTCAGCGCGTTGCTCATCGTTGAGAGTTTTCATCTCTTTAGGTATTCTATCGAATTTAAAGCTTCTAATTTCAAAATTATTATCTTCTAAGAATTTTTGAATAGGCCCAAAGGATTTATATTCAGCAAGGACAATAATTTCCTCATCGTCAGCGTCAATTTCAGCATCAAAATCCATCATTGAAAGTTCGAATTCTTCAATATCAATTTCAGGATTACGGGTTATTGTGAATATACATTTATGATCGAATAAGAAATCTAACATACCAGATGTTCCGAGAGAACCGCCGAATTTGTTGAAATAACTACGAACGTTAGCTACAGTACGCTGGTTGTTATCGGTAGCAGCTTCAATCATTATGGCAATTCCGTGAGGTCCACGACCTTCATAAACCATCTCTTTATATTCAGACAAATCTTTTTCAAAAGCACGTTTTATGGCGCGATCGATATTGTCTTTTGGCATATTTTCATTTTTTGCTGTCTGTATTAGCAAACGAAGTTTAGAATTTTGATCAGGATCAGGACCTCCTGCTTTGGCCGCCATTGTTATTTCTTTTCCCAAACGTGTGAATGTTTTAGCCAAATACGCATTACGTTTGAAGATTCTTGCCTTACGATATTCAAATGCTCTTCCCATTTTGTTGTGTTTTAGTTATACGATTCTATAATTCTGAATTTAACGGCTGCAAATATACAATTTTTCCTTTGAATGCAAACATAATAATAATTGCTCATAAGTTGTTTTTTTTTCAAAAAAATACTATTTTTGCCATTTCTTATTTTATGTAGTTTCTAAAAACATTATATCGTTGATAATATGGAAATTAAGCAAATTGAAGAAAAGGTAAAAGCATTTCTTGTAGAAGATTTAGAAATTGAAGGGGAGAAAATTTTTCCTGATGCACGTTTGAAAGAAGATCTCGGTATAGATAGTCTTGATTTTGTAGATATAGTAGTGATTGTTGAGAAAACATTTGGTTTTAAGATAAAACCTGAAGATATGAAAGATGTTAAAACCCTCTCTCAATTCTGCGAATATATCGCCTCTAACGTTGAGTAAAAAAACTATTGTCTCCACAACTGAAAACCACTGGCAGGGTAGGACAGATGGCACTAATTGGATGCATAATGCCCTAACTGTTTTTATGCGTTTTGTTCCGCTTAGATTTATGTATCTTATTGCGGACATTTTTGTAGTACCCTTCTATTTACTATTTTCTAATTCATATCTTGCTATCTATCATTATTTTAGAAAAATTCATAACTATAATCCTATAAAGTCTTTTTTCTCAACTTATAAGAATTATTGTCAGTTTTCAAAAAATATTCTTGATAAATTCTATATGTTTTCGGGCGGAAAGTTTGATTTTGAAATTGAAAATATGGATTTGTATGAGTCTTTTTCAAAAAAAAATGACGGATTTTTGATTTTTAGTGCTCATGTTGGTAATTATGAACTTGCTGGATACACTCTTAGAGCAACCGATAAACCTTTTAACGCACTTGTTTTTGCAGCTGAAGCTGATATAATAATGAAAAATAGAACGAAACTATTTGCTGGAAATAATATCAAGATGATTCCTGTAACGGAGGATATGTCGCATCTGTTTACATTAAATAACGCTCTTGAAAAAGGTGAGAGTGTTAGCATACCCGCAGATAGAGTAGTTGGAGAACAAAAGACTTTCGCAACAACTTTTCTTGGACGCGAGGCACTTTTTCCCGCAGGTCCTTTTCTATTAGCAGCTAAACGGGATTTGGATGTGCTCTCAATCCAAGTGATGAAAGTTGCAACAAAAAAATACCATATATATATCAAAGCACTTGATAAATATGGTGCTTCAGTTCAAGAACGTTCGATGAATTTACTTCATTCTTATATTACTCATATAGAAACCGTTTTACGAACCTATCCTCATCAATGGTTTAATTTTTATGAATTTTGGAAATCCTAACTTGCTAATATTTACGTGATGATTGATATAACTAAAATAAATGTAAAAGAACTTATTCCTCAAAAGGAGCCTTTTGTTATGCTCGATAATCTGCTATTTGCTAATAGTTATTCCGCAGAGTCGTCTTGGAAAATACCATCAAACGCTATTTTCGTAAATAGTGGAAAATTATCTCCTTGCGCTTTTCTCGAAAATATGGCTCAAACCTGCGCTGTACAGCTTGGTTATATCGATAAATATATTTTTAATAATATCATAGTGCGAATAGGATTTATCGGCTCTGTGAAAAATTTTACAATTTTAGAAATACCATCTGTAGGTGATACTATTATTACTAAGATTGAAATTTTAGAACAGATAATGGATATGAAACTCATTAACGCTGTATCGAAAATTGATGATAGAGTTGTTGCAACAGCAGAATTGAAAATAGCAATTTCTGATAAATCTTTGTAAAAATGAGAGTAGTTAAGGTTTCAGATAGTATAATCTCTCCTTTGGGTTTTTCTGTTGAAGAAAACTTCGACTCTCTGTTGCGAGGAGGTTCTGCTTT
Organism: uncultured Bacteroidota bacterium; assembly: GCA_902797625.1. Taxonomy (GTDB): domain Bacteria; phylum Bacteroidota; class Bacteroidia; order Bacteroidales; family WCHB1-69; genus F23-D06. The sequence continues at coordinate 35,601 of CADBTU010000052.1, forward strand.
GCGAAAGTATAATAGATTGTGGGGACTTCCTTTTGAATTTATGGCTTCAATTTTTGATGAAGAGGAACTAAACAATTACTTTATAGAAAATATTGACATAACAAAACTGCCTCATTCAAATTGCACAAAGTTTGAAAAAATTGCACTACTTTCAGCTTTTAAAGCTATTTCTTCAGCAAATATTGACCCAAAATCGCATCGAATTTTATTCATATTATCATCTACGAAAGGAAATATTGAACTTCTGTCAACCTCGAATTTTGATCCAAATAGAGTTTTACTTGGCAATACTGCTCAAATGATTGCTCGCTATTTTGGAAATACTAATAAACCTATTGTGGTTTCAAATGCTTGCATATCGGGGTTGTGTGCTCAAATTGAAGCTATGAGGTTTTTGAAATCAGGTAGTTACGATTTTTGTGTTGTGATTGGAGCAGACGTGTTATCTCCGTTTATAGTTTCTGGTTTTAATTCTTTGAAAGCCCTCTCTACAGAGCCGTGTAAACCTTTCAGTATAAATCGCAACGGACTTAATTTAGGCGAAGCTGCAGCAACAATCATCTATTCCACTGTTGATGATGGGAAGAATAATTGGGAAATTGTGTGCGGAGCAACTCGTAATGATGCTAATCATATTTCTGGACCTTCCCGCACAGGTGATGGAAGTCTCTCCGCATTAAACTATGTTCTACAATATTCAGGATGCAAAATTGCAGATATTGCCTTTGCCAACGTTCACGGAACAGCTACTCCATATAACGATGAAATGGAATCTATTGCACTTGAGCGCGCTGGTTTGAGTGATTTGCCAATAAATTCTTTAAAAGGTTTTTATGGACATACTCTCGGTGCTGCTGGTGTTTTGGAAGTGATTCTCTCTATGTGTTCTCTCGATAAAGGTAAGATTCTCCCAACGCATGGATTTGATAGCTTAGGCGTATCTGGAAATATAAATGTAATATCTACTTTACAAGAAACAAATAAACACTCTTTTTTGAAGTTACTTTCTGGTTTTGGCGGCTGTAATTCTTCTGCAATCTTTACTAAATTACGCAAACTATGAAAGAAAGAAATTTTCTCATAAAACATTCTGTAAAAATTGAACCTAACAAGGTGTCTCTTGATGGAATAGATGTTTTGCTGTCTGAAAGATATAACACTTTTTTGAGTGATATTTATCACGAAAAGAGACTTGCTTATCCGAAATTTTTCAAAATGGATATTCTTTGTAAAGTTGGGTTCTTAGCCACCGAGATTCTTCTTGAAGCAGAGAATATAGAGAGATTTGTGCCTCGCCGCGACCGCTCTATAATATTTTGTAATAAATCCTCATCTGTATCTACAGACTTAAAGTTTACTCATGATATTTTAGATTTGGATAATTTTTATCCGAAACCTTCTCTCTTTGTTTATACGCTCCCTAATATTGTTACTGGTGAAATTGCTATAAGAAATAAATATTTTGGTGAAACAAATCTTTTTGTAATGAATGATAGAGATGATAATGTAATCTCAGAACTTGTTGAACATGCTCTGATGGATGAGGAAATAAATAGTGTTGTAGGAGGTTGGATTGATGCTGAATCTGAGAATGATTATGAAGCAGACTTATGCATATTTGAAATAAAACAATAAACATAAAAAGTATGGAACTTATTGAAGAATTAAAATTAAAGATGATTGAGGCTTTGAACCTCGAAGATTTGAAACCAGAGGATATAGATAACGACGCACCTCTTTTTGGAGATGAAGGTATTGGATTAGATTCTATCGACGTACTCGAACTTATAGTTTTGATGGAACGAAATTATGGAATTAAAATTTCAGATTCAAAAACGGGAAAACATATATTTTCATCAGTTCGAACAATGGCCGATTTTGTTGCTGAAAACAGGACAAAGTAATGCACGACCGCGTAGTTATAACGGGCATAGGGTTAGTTACAGCTCTTGGTAATAATGTTACTGAGAATCTTCATAATCTTACTAATGCTGTTTCAGGCATAAAACAGATGAAATTTTTAGTATCTGAGCAGAAACAATTTCCTGTTGGAGAGGTGAAACTTTCAAATCAAGAGATGTGTGAAATTCTTGATTTGCCGTACGATTGTCATATTTCGCGAACCTCATTGCTTGGTATTCTTGCACTTAAAGAGGCTCTAAAAGATAGTGGTTTGCTTGATACAAAAGGATTAGGGTTGATTTCTGGCACTACGGTTGCGGGAATGGACATCACAGAGCAACATTATCCAGAGCCATTGCCACCCAACAAACCTCCAGTTCACGATTGTTGTTCAAATACGAATTTTATTGCTGACTATTTCGGGCTTTTTGATTATACCTCCACTATATCAACAGCATGTTCGTCAGCTTTAAACTCTTTGATTTTAGCAAAGATGCTTATTGAGAATGGTGTTAAATACAAGGTGGTTGCTGGAGGTACCGAAGCTTTATCAAAATTTCATCTTAATGGATTTAGGTCGCTAATGATTCTTGATGAAAATCCGTGTCGCCCTTTTGATAAAACACGCTCAGGGTTGAATCTTGGCGAGGGTGCTGCGTATCTCGTGCTTGAAAGTGAGAGTTCTGCAAAAGAGCGAGGAGCAAAAATTTTAGGAGTTCTTAGCGGTACTGGAAACGCTTGTGATGCCTTCCATCAAACAGCAACTTCTCTTTCTGGCGAAGGAGCGTTTCTCGCAATGAATAAGGCTATAACTTCTGCTGGAATTACCCCCAAGGATGTTGATTATATCTCTGCACATGGCACAGGAACTCCTGATAACGACTCTTCTGAAAGTGCTGCAATATTGCGCCTGTTCGGTGATGATTATCCACCAATATCCTCCACAAAATCCCTAACTGGACACACCACAAGTGCTTCTGGTTCTATTGAGGCAGCTTTTTGTCTTTTAGCGATAAATAACTATTTCATACCTCAAAATGTAGGTTACTCTGCTCCAGATGAAAATTGTATTGTTCCTTTCGTGGGTGAAAATACTGAAGATTTAAAACTTAACAATGTTATGTGCAATGCTTTTGGATTTGGAGGCAATGATTCATCAATTATTATCTCACGATATGAATAGAGTTTTTGTTACAGCTATTGTTGATAGTGTTTCTGAAGAAGAAATAAAAAATCTAATATCTCCAGTAAAATCTCGTAGGTTTGGATTTTTACAGAAACGCGCACTTGCAATTGCTATTAAAGCCCTCGAAGATGGCAAAGTAGACAAGCCTGATATGATTCTGAATGGAACTTTTATGGGCTGTATCGACAATTCTCTGAAAATTCTTGAAAATATGCACTCAGAAGGTGAATCGGTTTCTATGCCTACAGCTTTTATGCAATCAACACACAATACAATATCTTCTCTTATAGCGATTTATACTAATAACCATGCTTATAATGCAACATATTCTCATGGTGATATATCTTTTGAATGTGCCTTGCAAGATGCTTTTCTTCATCTTAAATCAGGATTAGCAACTTCAGCATTGGTGTGCAAAAATGATGAGATTACTTCTTTTATGCAACAAAATCCTGACTTTTTCGGAACTATAACTCCAAAAGATATTTCTGAAGCGTGGGTTCTTACTACCAATCCTAATATAACTCCTATTTTTGAGATTCAAGATGTTGTTATTTCACATAAAAAAGGTTACGATTCGGCAAAAATTCTAAAAATTAAATTATGAGACTAATCCTTTTAGCTTTACTACAATCAATGTTACTATGTTCTGGACAGGTTTTTCTAAAATTAGCTTTAGAAAAAATGGGATCTTTTGAAATGAAAATATCATTTTTTTTCTCGCAATTCGTTAATTTCTGGTGGCTCGCAACAGGAATATGCTATGGCTCTGCAGCAATTCTGTGGTTCTATATACTAAAAAATTTTCCTTTCTCAAAAGCCTATCCCTTGATTTCTGTTTCTTATGTTTTTGGAATGATAGCTGCAGTAGTTGTATTCAAAGAAACTGTTCCACCTATTAGATGGTTGGGAGTACTTCTTATTATGGCAGGCTGTTTTTTTATCGCAAAATAGACACGATATTATTTTTAAATTATTAGTGATGCGTAAAAATTTTTTAATATCAATTATCGTAATTTTATTCACTATTTCTCTCGGGGCTCAATCATTAAAAAAAGTACCTCAAGAGCAACAAGAAAAAATTATCTATAATATTGAAAAAAATGTTTCTTCAGTAAAAACTATTCAGTGTGATTTTCAACAAATTAAAAATGTATCTCTGCTGAATGACAAAGTAATATCTAAAGGAAAAATGTTCTTTTCTAATGGAAATCTTCGCTGGGAGTACCAAATACCTTATCACTATGCTTTTGTCGTTTTTAACCAACAGGTTTTTGTGAAATCTGAAAACGAAATAAAAAAAATGGACGTTCAAAGCAGTCAATTCTACAAACGTATTGCTCAACTAATGGTTAGTACAATTTCTGGAAATAATCTCTCACAGAATAATGAATTTAATGTTGAATTATATTCTATTGGTACAAAATATGTGGCAAAACTCATTCCAAAGCAGACTAAACTTAAAAAGATGTTTGTTGATATAAATCTTCATTTTAATAATGCTCAAAATCTTGTTGAAAAAATTGTTATAAACGAGGCTTCTGGTGATAAAACAACTATAGAAATTATGAATGCAAAAACAAATGTGATAATCACAGATTCGATATTTTTACAATAAAATTAACTAGTTACCTTAAACTTTTTGCAATAATTATGATTTTAGAAAATCACTTATATTACATAGTCGCTCAGGAAGATAAATCTTTTAGACTGAAACTCTTGTCAGATAGTGTGATTTTTAAAGTTCATTTTGAAGGTTTACCTATACTTCCAGGCGTTTGTATAGTTCGCATAGCAACTGAACTTGTTGAAAAAATTATAGGAAAATCTTTGCAGCTTTCTGAAATTCGTAGTATAAAATTTCTCGATATAATTTCCCCAGATGAGATTCTTGAAATAGATTATATTTTTAGCGAAATTGTAGAAAAAGACAATACTATTGTTGCAAAGGGTATTGTTTCAGATGGAAATAAAACATTTTCTAAGTTTTCAATATTATTTAGTGTAGTTTAATATGAACTGTAAAGATTTTTTCAAAGCAGAAAGAATCTGTGTGATAATTCCCACTTACAATAATGCTTCTACTTTGCTTGATGTGCTTAATAGAGTGTTAGTCTTTACCGATGATTTGATAGTTGTTAATGATGGTTCAACCGATGACACAAATAAAATATTAGAAGATGAAACTTTTTCAATTATCGAGAAGGTTTCTTATTCAAAAAACCAAGGCAAAGGTTACGCATTAAAGGTTGGTTTTAAACGTGCTTTAGCATTAAATTATAATTATGCTATTACTTTGGATTCAGATGGACAGCATTTTCCTGAAGATATACCACTATTCTTGGAAAACTATTCTAAAAATAGAA
>CADBTU010000053.1 GCA_902797625.1 uncultured Bacteroidota bacterium
AATTGCTGTATTATTATAGTTATTAGCCACTTTGATATTTTTGCGAGGAGAATCCGTTTTTAAGCCATTTAGGACACAGTTGATATACATCTTAATTAAAATTATATAAATATTGGTTGTCTTATATTGCTAAAAATTGTACTTTTGCGATATTTTTACATTAGGTAGATTATAGAGATAAAAAAATATAACCAATTAAATATCAATAAAGTATGGCAATGCAAGATAAGATTAACGAGTTATTATCTTTAAGAGAAAAAGCTCGTTTAGGCGGCGGTCAAGATAAAATTGACAAGCAGCACGACAAAGGCAAATATTCAGCACGCGAACGAATCTTGATGTTTCTTGATGAGGGTAGTTTTGAGGAGTTCGATATGTTTGTTTCTCACCGTTGTACAAATTTTGGAATAGAGAAAGAGAAATTCCTTTCTGATGGAGTTGTTACGGGATATGGTACTGTTAACGGTCGTCTTGTGTATGTTTTCTCACAAGATTTTACTGTTTTTGGAGGCTCGCTCTCAGAAACTTTTGCTGCAAAGATTTGTAAAGTTATGGATCAAGCGATGAAAGTTGGAGCTCCTGTTATAGGTTTTAATGATTCTGGTGGAGCACGTATTCAAGAAGGTGTGAACAGTTTAGCAGGTTATGCTGAGATTTTCCAACGCAACATTTTAGCATCAGGTGTTATTCCTCAGATTTCAGCTATTTTTGGACCATGTGCTGGCGGTGCCGTTTATTCTCCAGCCTTGACCGACTTTATTATGATGACTCAAAACTCCAGTTATATGTTTGTTACTGGACCTAAAGTTGTGAAAACTGTTACAGGTGAAGATGTAACTGTAGAGCAATTGGGCGGCGCATCTGTACATTCTTCAAAATCAGGTGTCGCTCAATTTTCAGTTCCAGATGAGGAAACTGGAATAGCAATACTTAGAGAGCTTATCGGTTATATTCCATCTAACAATATGGAAGAACCTCCATTCCAACCTACTGAAGATCCAATCAATAGATTAGAAGATAGTTTAAACTCAATTATTCCAGATAATCCAAACCAGCCTTACGATGTTAAAGATGTTATTGCAGGTATTGTTGACGATGGTAAATTTTTAGAAATTCATTCATCATACGCCCAGAATTTAGTAGTTGGTTTTGCACGCTTCAATGGAATGTCTGTTGGAATTGTTGCAAATCAGCCAAAATGTATGGCAGGCGTTTTGGACATAAATGCTTCACGTAAGGGAGCTCGTTTTGTTCGTTTCTGCGATGCTTTTAATATTCCAATAGTAACATTAGTTGATGTTCCTGGTTTCTTACCTGGTACTGGTCAAGAGTATGGTGGTATAATTCTTCACGGTGCTAAGTTGCTTTATGCTTATGGTGAATGTGCTGTTCCAAAGGTTACTGTAATCTTACGAAAAAATTATGGTGGAGCATATTGTGTGATGAGTTCAAAACATTTGCGTGGTGATGTTAACTACGCTTGGCCAACAGCCGAAATTGCTGTCATGGGTGGCGATGGAGCTGCGGAAATCCTATATGGTTCTCAAATGAAAAAGATCGAAGATGCAGAAGAACGTAAAGCTTTCCTCGCAGAAAAAGTTGCCGAATATCGTCAGAAATTTTCTAACCCTTACGTTGCTGCTCAATATGGATATATTGATGATGTTATCGAGCCAAGAAACACACGTTTCCGCGTGATTCGTGCCCTAGAGTCGTTGAAAAACAAACGTTTAGAAAATCCAGCTAAGAAACACGACAACCTACCATTGTAGTCAATTTCGTAGATGCGAAATATTTTTCGTGTATTCAATAACAATAACTAAAAAAATAGAAATTTATGAAACTGATTTACAAATATCTATTCATCTTTGTGGCGATATTGTTCTCTTCTGTCTCTTTTGGACAGTCGGTGCACGATCTTCGTCTCAATGAGATGATGATTAAAAATATTGACAATTTCAGTGATGAATATGGTCGTCATGTACCTTGGGTAGAAATATTCAATACAGCGTACAATACTGTTAATATCACAGGCTGTTATCTTACCGATGATACTACTGGATTTGCTGCTTTCGCTTCAAAGAAAACCGACCAAATTCCAGCTCAATGGTATCGCATTCCTACAGATCAGAAAATGTATATGCCTCAACGTAGCTATCTCGTTTTCTATCTTGATAATTCACCTCTATTTGGTCCTTTCCATACTAACTTCACACCTGCTGAATCAAATACTCATTATATTGCTTTGATAAGTTCTAATGGTAAAGAAATTCTTGACATTCTTGAATATCCCGCAGAACTCAGAGATACAATGAGAGTTTTCGGATATTTAGTAGATGGTGTTCGTAATCCTGAGGCATTTAAAAAGGGAAAACGCGCAGATGGTGAAATTGGTTATCTTACGGCATTCACCCCAGCATCATCTAACGTAACTCAAGTTGGAATTTCAAAGCAGGAAAAATTGAGACGCGATGACCCTTATGGTATAGGAATGGCAATAATATCCATGGCTGTTGTTTTTACAGCGTTGATAACAATTTTTATAATGCTGAAAATTTTCAATTATGTTACACGACGTACAACTCAAAAATCTAAGGCACAAGAAGAACAAAAATCTGTTCAAGAAGTTGCTGTAGACAACAATGATAACGTAGGCGCAAATGCAGAAGAAATTGCCGCAATAGGCACAGCATTACATTTGCATTTCGGTAGTATGCACGATGAAGAAAGTGAAATAATTACAATTAATATGCCATCCGCACACTACTCTCCATGGGCTCAAAAAGGCCTTTCAATGAAAAAAAATCCCAAATTAAAGTAAATAAAAATCAAAGATATGAAAACCTACAATTTTAAGATATACGGAAATAAATATGCAGTAGAAATCGGCGAATTGGAAGACAATATAATCGATGTTACTGTAAACGGAGCACCTTATAAGGTTGAATTAGATATGGAATTGAAGCCTAAAACTGTAAAGCCTATTGTTAAGGTTACAGCAGCTCCTGCTTCTGCCCAACCTACAGCTCCAGCAACTCGTGTGGCTCCTGCAACTACTTCAGGAGGTGGTGCTATCAATTCTCCGCTACCAGGCACAGTTCTTGATGTGTTTGTAAAGCCTGGCGATAGCGTGAAATCTGGTCAACGACTTCTACTTCTTGAGGCTATGAAAATGGAAAACAGCATCGATTCAGATCGTGATGGAGTTGTAAAAGATGTTAAAGTTAGCAAGAGTGATGCCGTCATGGAAGGTCAAGTACTTATTGTATTTGAATAGTTATTAACAGCGAAAATAAGTGAAATTATGATAGAATTTTTTAAAGAAGGGTTATTGCAATTCCTGAGTTATTCGGGCTTTGGAAACTGTACTTGGGGACATATCATTATGATAGTCATCGGTTTGGTTTTCATTGCATTGGGTATCATTAAGGAATATGAACCGTTGTTGCTTGTACCTATCGGTTTTGGTATCGTAATTGGAAATATTCCTTTTACTGATGGTCTTCAAGTAGGTGTTTATGAAAGTGGGTCGGTGTTAAATTACCTCTATTTTGGAGTTGTGAAAGGTTTCTATCCACCATTGATATTTTTGGGAATTGGTGCGATGACTGATTTCTCAGCCTTGATTTCTAATCCTAAGTTGATTCTGATAGGTGCCGCCGCACAATTCGGTATTTTTGCTGCTTATATCACGGCTCTACTATTAGGATTCTCTCCAATGGAAGCAGGTGCAATAGGAATCATTGGCGGTGCCGACGGTCCAACAGCAATCTTTATTTCCTCAAAATTAGCTCCAAGTATGATGGGTGCTATCGCAGTGTCAGCATATTCATATATGGCTCTCGTTCCTGTAATTCAGCCTCCTATTATGCGCGCACTGACTACTCCTCAAGAACGCCTTATACGTATGCGACCTCCACGCGCCGTGAGCCATCGTGAAAAAGTTCTTTTCCCTCTTCTTTGTATCTTACTCACTGCATTCTTAGTCCCAACAGGTTTGCCTCTTCTCGGTATGCTGTTTTTCGGTAACCTCTTAAAAGAAAGTGGAGTAACAAAACGTTTGGCTAATACCGCTTCTGGACCAATCGTTGATATTGTTACTATCCTCATTGGATTAACAGTTGGATGTTCTACACAAGCCACAAATTTTTTGCGTCCTGCTTCAGTGTTGATTTTTGTGCTGGGAGCCTTTTCATTTGTTATTGCAACTGCATCTGGTGTACTTTTTGTTAAATTTTTCAACCTTTTCCTCAAGGGAGACAATAAAATCAACCCGCTCATTGGAAATGCTGGCGTTTCTGCTGTACCCGATGCAGCTCGCGTTTCTCTTGTTGAAGGTCAAAAATACGATAAAACGAACTTTCTCTTGATGCACGCAATGGGTCCCAATGTAGCTGGTGTTATCGGTAGCGCGGTTGCAGCTGGTATCCTCCTTAGCTTCTTGTATTAGTTTTTAATTTTTTATAAATATTATAGTCTCCTATAGCTTTACTGTAGGAGACTTTTTTGTTTTTATGCTATCCGCAAAAGTATTGCGCTTGCAGACAACAAGGTAACCGACGTTTACAAACGTATGGCAGATTTCAATTTTTTTTGTACCTTTGCTCCGAAACAAAATATTTTATAATGAAAACAAAAATTACTTATTATCTGCTGGTTATAAATGGTTTACTGTTTTGTGCTTGGGAAAATGCCCTTGCACAATCTTCATACAGGTGCTTTTATTATGCAAGAAAATTTATTGATTTTCACGCTGCAAGCTGTTTTTCTAAAACATTCTTAGGTTTTTCTTTTGAAAACAAACAGCTCTCGAAAGAGCTTATGAATGAATATTTGTATGGTAATTTTGTATTAGAAAAAAATATAATACCATTATATATTCAGCACTATGGAATTAACTCGTACGGACAATTAACATTATCAAGTGGCTATGGAAGAATATTCGGCAATAAATTTTCAATGTCGTCGAGATTTTATTACCTTCTTGAACACGCAAAGCATTATTCTTCAAGACACTCTTTATATGTAGATTTTAGTTTCGCTTATTGTATTTCTCACAAGTTAAACATCTCAGCTTCTATTGTTAATCCTTTTAATCTCAGATATGGCGTATTTAGCAGTGTTCCTATTCCTATAATTTTCAATGTATTAACCACTTACGAATTGTCTGACAAAATAACATATAGTCTTCAACTCAAAAAAGTTTTCCAAGGCGGATTATTTGAAGTTGTTGGGGAAATATTCTCACGACCGCTATCTGGCTTTATTCTTGATTTATCTTGTTCAAATCACAGCATCAACGTAGGCGTAAATATTCATTTCAAGAATTTTATTATAACAGCAAAAAGTAGTTGGCATTATAGGTTAAACATCTCACCAATGATACAATTTTTATACTTTAATCAAAACAAAATGTGGAAACTATGATTGTAAATAATATTAGAAAGAGTCTGTTTTTAACTATTTTAATGAATGCTTGTATCTTGACATCGGCACAAGTTGCAGATTCATTATTTGATATTGAAGATATTATGGATTGTATCGAAGATATAGAAAGTGAGAATTTTCTTGAAAGTATAACCGAAGAGTTAATTGAAAAAATAGAAACACGAGAAAGCAAACTTCCAAATATAAATAACCTCGACTATGAAGAGGCTATAAATATGTTAAAAATTTCAGATTACCAATATTATCAACTACAAGTATATATAGAGAAATTTGGTGAGTTATATACTATCTACGAATTATTAACAATTGAAGGTTTTTCAGATAAAGATCTTAAAAGATTGTGGGATTTAGTTGAGGTACGACCTCCTCCTAAAGTTAAAAAGAAATTAAAAGATTATATTAAAAATGGAAAACATCTATTTTTGCTAAGATACTCTCATGTTTTAGAAAAAGCTGTTGGATACGATAAAAATAGAAATAATCATTACGATGGATCTCCGTTTCTAATAACATTTAGATATGAATTTTCAAGTTTCGACAAATTTGGAATCAAGATAGCGGGCATAAAAGACCCAGGAGATTGCTTTTTTCGTGGAGCCCAAAAGTACGGTTTTGATCGATATTCTGGCTCTATTTTTATCAAAAATATTAAACTATTAAAGTATGCTGTTGTAGGCGATTTTAGAGTAAATTACGGTCAAGGACTCGTTTTGGGGAATTCTCTTTTTGCGGGGAAAGGTGCTTCTGTAGATGGGTTACGAAAATTTGATGAAGGACTTAGAGCTGTTGCTATCACAAGTGAAGGGGGTGTATTAAGAGGTTGTGGATTCACTCTTGGTGATGCTAAAACTAAGGGATGTCTCTTTGCGGGGGAGGTAACTAACTCCAAATATTCTGCCATTGGAGCTGCTTTTAAGCACGCGAGGAAAAAATTTAAATTTGGTGCTCAATTTGCCATATTAGGAGAATCTCATAAAGATTCATCATTTGTAAATAAATGGAATGCTCTCACAGAAAAAAGAATTTTTAATGCAAGTATCGATTATAGTACAATACTTGGAAATCAACTGATATTTGGCGAAATCGCTATTAACGAAACTAAAAAATTAGCTTTTCTTCAGAGTGCTGTCTTAGCATTTACTCCAGAACTAAAAATGGGAATTACATTTAGACACTACCATAATGGTTATAACTCTGCTTTAGGAACCCCTTTCAAAGCAAACAGTTTAGGATGCGGTGAGACAGGTTTATACTTTACTTGCAATTCTATAATAACTAAACGCTTAGAAACAATCTTTTTTGCAGATTTCTACCAATTACACTATTTAAGTTATAGAACAGATTCACCAATACAAGGAATAGACTTAGGAACTACTTTTTTTATTCAATTCTCAAGAAAAAGCAAAGTTAATGCAAAATATAGATGGCGAAATCGTCCCAAAAATGAAAATTTGAACATATATTTGCATAGAATTATTGATTTAAATTCACATAAAATAAAAATTCAATGGGAAAATAAACCTTACACATTCCTAAAATTAAAAACAGAAGTAAATATTGTATTAAATAAATTTGTAGATAATATTTGGAAAAGAGGATTTTTAACCTATCAAGATATTGGAATTATGGTTCAAAAACCTGATATAAACTTAAATTTTCGTTTAGCGTATTTTGATACGGATAGTTACGAAGAAAGGCTCTACGCATACGAAAACGATCTTTACTATACTTTTAACATTGGCTCTTACTTTTACCGAGGAACAAAATATTATATTATGGTACGCTATAAGATTAGGAATTTTAGCTTTTGGATAAGAGCTTCTCGGACTTATTACTTTGACAAAAACAAAGTAGGAAGCGGTCTTAATCAAATAGACAAACCTCATAAAACAGAATTAAAAGCACAGGTTCTAATGAGATTTTGACAACAAGAATTACAATTAGCAACAAAAAAGTCATTTACAGACGTATAATATTTTTGATGGTTAGCATTTGAAATTTGTGTATTTTCGCGCTTTTGTTAAAAGACATATAGAAAATGGATAAAGTAGTTAGCGGAATTCGCCCGACAGGTTATTTGCATTTAGGTAATTATTTTGGAGCTCTCAAGAATTTTATAAAAATGCAAGAAGAGAATGAATGTTATTTCTTCATTGCTGATTACCATTCACTTACAACTCATCCGACACCTCAAGATCTGCATACTAACGTTAAAAATATATTAGTTGAGTATATTGCAGCTGGTCTTGACCCTGACAAGGCTACCATTTATGTTCAGAGCGACGTGCCACAGGTGTGCGAACTGTCATTATTGCTCTCAATGAACGTATATATTGGTGAATTACAGCGTGTTGCCTCTTTCAAAGAGAAAGTGCGCAGACAACCAGATAATGTAAACGCTGGTCTTCTCACCTACCCCGTTCTCATGGCAGCTGATATCCTATTACATCGTGCTGATAAAGTTCCTGTTGGTAAAGATCAAGAACAGCACCTCGAGCTAACTCGCGATTTTGCACAACGCTTTAACAGAATCTACAAACACGACTACTTTAAACTACCCGTTGCTTACAACTTTGGTAGTGAGTTAGTTAAAATTCCAGGTCTAGATGGTTCTACAAAGATGTCTAAATCCGATAACGAAAATTCATGTATATATCTTGCTGATTCTCCTGAAGTGGTACGAAAAAAGGTAATGAAAGCAGTTTCTGATAGCGGTCCTTCTGTTCCTGGCGAACCTAAATCTCAAGCTGTAGAAAACTTATTTCAATTAATGCGCATTGTTTCTTCGTCTGACACTTTACAATATTTTGAAGACCAATACCAAAACTGCTCTATTCGATATGGTGATATGAAAAAACAGCTCGCTGCTGACATCGTTGCTTTCAATCAACCTGTATATGATAAAATTCAGGAGTTAAAGCAACAGGAAGACTACATCAGTAAAGTTGCGCGTCAAGGTGCCGAGAAAGCTCGTGAAAGTGCAACAAAAACTATACGCGAAATTCGTGAAATAATTGGTATAAAATCTTTCTAATACTTTGCAATGTCACTACTTACTCGATACCCTCTTTGGCTTGTTATCTTTGCAATTCTGCTTGGAACTATTTACGCTCTCTTCCTTTATTACAAAAATAACAATATCTCGTTCGAAAAATCACAAAGGTTACTGATGGCAACATTGCGTGGACTCGCAACCACACTGATTGCATTCCTGCTTCTTGCTCCTATGCTTAAGAGAACTCAAAAAGAGAGCGATAAACCCATCATAATTATCGCATCCGATAATAGCGAATCTATAATCTCTGGAAAAGACTCATCATTCTATCTATCTGATTACCAAAAAAATCTACAATACATTGTAAACCATTTAGAAAAAGACTTTGAGGTTTTTACATACTCTGTAGGCGATAAAAATAAACTCCTTGAAAACAATATTGTTGCGCCTATTTTTACTGATAAAACTACTAATCTATCTAACATTTTCGATGATATTAATCTACTCTATTCAAATCGCAATGTTGGAGCTTTAGTTATGCTTACAGATGGGATATATAATATGGGAGCAAACCCTTATTATCCCGCTCAAAAAACCAATTTTCCAATTTATACTGTTGGTTTAGGCTCAGACGAACAATTAACAGATTTACTAATTTCAGATATTGTTCATAATAAAGAGGTTCTAAAAGGTAATCGTTCTCCAATAGAAATAAAAATTCAAGCTGGAAAACTATCAGGAAAAGCTGCTAATCTTACTGTTTCCGATGATCAGGGTGTCGTATTTTCCAAAAACATTCAAATTTCTTCAAACAAATTTTTTGAAACTATTTCTTTTTACGTTGGTTGTGAAAAACCTGGTTTACATAAATTTAATGTAACATTAGACGAACTTGAAGGAGAAATAACATACAAAAACAATCGTGCTCAATTTTATATTCGGGTTATTGAATCGAAAGAAAAGATTGCTATTATTTATGATTCTCCACATCCAGATATCGCAGCAATTCGTTCAGCTCTTGAGACAACCGACAACTACGAAGTTCAAGTTTCTGCAATTCAAGATTTTAACAATAGTGCTGCTGATTATAGTTTGATCATTCTACACCAAATTCCATCAAAAAATAACCCAGCAGCTTCACTCCTTCAACAAATTCGCCAAAGTGGAACTTCTACTTTGTATGTAATTGGAACAAATACAAACCTCAATGCTTTCAATAACTTAAATACGGGTTTACAAATCACACAAACAAAAAGTCTAACTAATAACGCAACTCCTTCTTTCAACAGCAACTTTATGTTATTTTCTTTTTCTGAAGATACCAAACAAAAACTTTCCACTCTGCCACCTCTTCAAACACCTTTTGGAAACTATAAAGCTGCTGTATCTGCCAATCTTTTTATGACGCAAAGAATCAGTGGAGTAGAAACTCAATATCCACTTATTATTTTTAATGATGCCAACGGAGCAAAAACAGGTGTCTTAACTGGAACAGGAATCTGGGCTTGGAAAGTATATGACTATGTTAACAATAGAAATCACGATGCTTTTAACGAAATTATAAATAAAACTGCTCTATTTTTGGAGAGTAAAAACGATAAAAGTCCTTTCAGAGTTCGACATAACACAGTGTTCTCTGAAAATATGTCTGTAGAATTTTCTGCAGAACTTTACAACCAAAGTAACGAACTATTAAACTCACCTGATGTAAAAATGACTATTAGAGGTCGAGGCGACACTACGTATGAAGCACAATTTTCAAAACAAAACAACGCCTATTTTTTGAGTATGGGACAGCTTCCTATTGGAACTTACACATGGAAAGCAACAACAAAACTTGGTAGCACTCAATACGAAAAAAGCGGAACTTTTTCAGTTCAAGAAATTTTCATGGAGACAGCCAATCTTGTTGCTGATTTCGACCTTCTCAGAAATATTTCTAAAATATCTGAAGGAAAATTTTTTACAGCTAAGGAGATGGTAAATGTTGTTAAAGAGATTAAAGGCAACGACAATATAAAACCTATAGCATCGTACAGAAAAAAATATTCTCCACTTCTTGATTCATACTGGTACCTCGCGGCCATAATACTTCTGCTTGGCTTCGAGTGGTTTTTAAGAAAATGGCACGGAGGATATTGATTTTTTGAGGATTACTTTTTTTATAGCAACTACTTTTTTCCTTTTCGTATTGGTTCGCAAGTTAAACCTATTCCTAACTTCTTAAAAATTTTGTGATCCACTTCGCTTAGCATAACAGTTGTATGTACCTGACAACCATTTAGTTGAGGCAAACAAGCTAAGGCTTTTCTGCAATTTTCATCATTAAGACTTAACATTGAAAGAGCAACCAAAACTTCGTCTGTGTGCAAACGTGGATTATGGCCGTGTAAAAGGTTTACCTTTGTAGTTTGTATAGGCTCTATCATCGCCTGAGGTATCAAATTAACCTCGTTATCTATTCCTGCTAAATATTTTATAGCATTTAGAATAAGTGCCGCACTCGGACCCAACAAGGTACTCGTTTTTGCAGTAATAATAGTTCCATCAGCCAATTCAATTGCTGAAGATGCCACGCCTGTTTCCTCCTTACGTTTGCGTGCAGCTATTACTGATTTTCGGTCTGCCACAGTAATTTGGGCTCTTTTAATCAATAGTGATATTTTATTAACTTCTTGTTCTGTAGATTTTCCATCAACAACATTACAAAGAGCCGTAAAATAACGACGAATTATCTCATCTTTTGAAGCTTCACAACAAACTTCATCATCAGAAATACAATAACCCACCATATTTACACCCATATCTGTAGGAGATTTATATGGATTTTCACCATAAATACCTTCAAAAATAGCATTCAAAACAGGAAATATCTCTATATCACGATTATAATTTACAGCCATTATATTATATGCTTCCAAATGGAAAGGGTCGATCATATTAACATCATCTAAATCGGCTGTAGCAGCTTCGTATGCAATATTTACAGGATGCTTTAGAGATAGATTCCAGATCGGAAACGTTTCAAATTTGGCGTAACCAGCTTTCACTCCGCGCTCATTCTCTTGGTAAAGTTGGCTTAGGCATACTGCCATCTTACCGCTTCCTGGACCTGGAGCTGTAACAACCACTAACGAACGAGATGTCTCTACATACTCATTTCGACCAAAACCATTTGGTGAGTCTATCAAATCTACATTTGTGGGATAGCCTTCGATTAGATAATGGTAATAAACTTTTACTCCCATCCTTTCTAATCGCTGACGGTAAGCCATCGCGCTTGATTGACCATTATAGTGTGTTATTACCACACCGCTAACTAAAAAACCGCGAGATATAAAAATATCACGTAAGCGCAAAACATCCTCATCATAGGTTATGCCTAAATCACCACGTACTTTATTTTTTTCTATATCTAAAGCACTAATAACTATAACAATTTCTGCATCATCTTGCAACTGTGTGAGCATTCTCAACTTACTATCTGGCTGAAAACCAGGCAACACACGACTTGCGTGAAAATCATCATACAACTTACCACCAAACTCCAAATAGAGCTTGTGGCCAAACTTTGCTATACGCTCTTTAATATGCTCCGATTGAATCTTAAGATATTTTCCGTTATCAAAACCGACTTTCATAATATTTTCAGTTTGCAATACGGGAGGCGAAGATAACATTTTTTTTTAATGAAATAACAATGAAAAATAAAAAAGATTTATTCACTGTAAATCTCATCTAAAAATAATCCTAAATAATTTATGATAGCACAAGCGCGACTCTTATCAATCATTAAACGCACTTTCTTAGTTGTGCACGTTTCACATAACAATATTCGCTTATATCCTATGGTTGTCTCTTTTGCTATTGTTTTCCATTCACCATTAGGTTGCTCAATCTCAATGGAAAAACTTGCAACACGCTGTCCAAGTGGTATGTATTCTTGAAGCATCACTCTATTAAAAGTTTGTAGAGAATCAAACTGAAGTTCCACCCAAGCAGTATAAACAGAGTCATCGGTAGCCCAATACGTATCATAATCATCATCTACCATTCTATGTGGGTCGTAAAAATTTTGCGTTTTATAATAATCTGTACTACCACAACTCCGCACATTGGAAGCTTTTATCATTTTTGCCTTTTTAGCTAAATTATCCGCAAAAATCAGCTCTATTGAGCTTCTGAATTCTATTAGTCGCAATGAGTCTTCTGAGGGTATAAGTCCACGTGTATCAGGCGGAACATTTAACAATAACAAAGAATTTCTACCTACACTATTGTAATAAATTTTAAGCAATTCTTGTAAACTTTTAGGATGCTCACTTTCACGCCAGAACCAACCTTTTCTGATTGACACATCTGTTTCAGCTGGAACCCAGCTCTCTCCATTATAATTTCCACAATTAAGTGTATCTTGTGATGGGGCATCTAAACCTGGACCAAAGCCTTTCACTTCTAAACGAGACCAACAAGTGCGCCCTGAACGTCCTTCTTCATTGCCCACCCAGCGACATCCAGGACCAATATCACTAAAAATCACCGCATTAGGTTGTTTTTTTAGAGTCTGTAAATTAAATTTTTTCCAATCATAAATTTGCTTTTTTCCATTAGGGCCTTCTCCATTAGCTCCATCAAACCACTGCTCGAAAATTTCTCCATAATTAGAATGAGCATGATTTAAAGTCTTGATAAACACTTTATTGTAAGCTTTTGTTCCGTATGTTGGAGCATTTCTATCCCAAGGCGATATATATATACCAAACTTAATACCGCCATTTTTACAGGCTTCAGAGAGCTCTAATAATATATCGCCTTTACCATCGCGCCAAGAACTCTCTCGTAATGTATGCGTACTCATTGGATTTGGCCACAAACAAAATCCATCATGATGCTTTGCCGTAATTATTATTCCTGCAAAACCTCCTTGTTTTGCCACTGAAACCCACTGGTTGCAATCAAGAGCTGTAGGTTTAAAGATATCAACATGTTCTGTTCCCGCTCCCCATTCCAATCCAGTGAAAGTATTTGGACCAAAATGACAAAACATATTCATCTCCATCTTCTGCCATGCTAATTGAGCTGGTGTAGGCACTGGACCGTATGCTTGGGGACAATTATTAGCATTATTTTTGGAAATCTTACTTTGTCCATGCACTATTAAGCCTAATAGAAAAATACAAAAAAGTATAGAATATTTTTTCATACTCAGAAATTTATTGCGAAAATACAAAAAACTACTATAATGTATTTTACTTGTTCAAGCTTATCGGGATATTATAATACTGAAACAACCGCCGACAAACTTACAAAACCATAATTATCGGCTTTCTTAGCCCTACGATAAACTGTAAGATGGTATGTTCCTATTGCTTTAAATCGTCTTTTTGGAAAAACAATTACTGGGCATTCTGCAATACTGCCGTTGTCTGTTATATAAATATCTTTATTTTCAACTCTACTCAAATTGAATTGACTTTTAGATATTGATTGCATTCCATCGGGCAAATCTAACGTCAAAGAAAGAGGAATGTTTTCCAGTATATTGACAGATGTGTCATATCTTAACAATACTGAGATCTGATAATCCTTTGTTGTATCTGAAATATCAAAATCAAATTTCACAACTTCTTCCTCAAAAGACCAATTTCCATTTGGAAAATCGTGAGTAACAATTATATCTTTATTTTTTTTAGATTTTCTTGAAGTCTTATCACAAGCCACAAAAGAGATGATTGCCAAGAACAATACTAATAAAATTATAAACTGTTGATAAAATCTATTTCTCATATATATTTCTAAACTCTTAATATAATACCTTTGCAAATAAATTAAAGATCATTTTTGATTGCAAAAATACACAAATTAAGAATATGGCGAAGAAACAAAAATATTACGTTGTATGGGAGGGTCGAACTGTAGGTATTTTCGATAATTGGAAAGAGTGTGAACAACAAGTTATAGGTTTTAATGGGGCCAAATATAAATCTTTTGATACCAAAACAGATGCAGAGCAAGCGTTTATTTTGGGATATACAGAATATTACAAACAGAATCCTATTACAAAAACTAATGTTGTTAAATCAGAACTACTCAGTAAAGATGCTCCAAAACCAATTTTGCAAAGTTTGTCAGTGGATGCCGCGTGGAATTCTGTAACAAAAGTTATGGAATATCGTGGCGTTTATACAGAAACTGGACAGGAGTGGTTCCATCAAGGTCCGTTTAAAAAAGCTACAAATAATGTTGGAGAATTTTTAGCCATCGTACACGGCTTATCATTATTAAAGAAAAAGAAGATAGACATTCCAATTTACACAGATAGCATAACAGCTTTATCGTGGGTTCGTAAGAAGATGCATAATTCTATAATTCTGCCGACTGAAGAAAATGAAAGAGTTATTTATTTATTAGATTCTGCGGTGCGCTGGTTGAATGAAAACACATATACCACAAACATTTACAAATGGAATACCAAATTATGGGGAGAAATACCAGCAGATTTCGGAAGAAAATAAAATGATTTAAAAACAAAAATCCGTCTAAATCGACGGATTAAATTCGAGCGGAAAACGGGGCTCGAACCCGCCACCTACAGCTTGGAAGGCTGTCGCTCTACCAAATGAGCTACTTCCGCGGATATTTTTTGTGGGAGAGGAAGGATTCGAACCTCCGAAGGCTTAGCCAACAGATTTACAGTCTGCCCCATTTGACCGCTCTGGAACTCTCCCAACTTTAAAAATTGAGCCGATAGTCGGACTTGAACCAACGACCGGCTGATTACAAATCAGCTGCTCTACCAACTGAGCTATATCGGCTTGCATTTCAATGAACTGTGCGAATCACTTTCGCGGTTGCAAAAATAGTATTTTTTTTATATCTAATCAATATTTTGAAATATTTTTTTATTTTTTTTATAACCTATTGATAATCATTGATATAATTCATAAAAATCATTCTAATATTCATGATTTTAGAGGTTTTATTTATCAATTTACATCCTTTATTGTTGTGATTTTTGGAAAAAAATTAAAGTTTATCACAAATTTTTATTTTCTACTGAGTAAAAAACAACATTTTCTTACCTCTGTTCTTTTACAATAAAAAATTCTTGACAAACACCAATAGTTTAATTATTGAGGATTTTTGATTCGTGATTTACGAATATTTTCAAAATAAATTAAAAACCACTAAAAAAAACGATACTATATTTGCCATATTAACAACGTTTATTTTTGCGGATTAAAGACTAATCACACAAAAATTTTATTTACTTTTTTTCAAAAGTTATTAACAATTTAACTTCGATAAATTGATTTTATATAAATTTGCGGCTTAAATTGAAAAAAAACACAACTATTATATTAACCAAATCAAAAAATTATGAAGAAAATTTTTACACTTTTAATCGCCTTGATATTGTGCGGTTTTGCAATGCCGCCACTCATGGCTCAGGATGAGAGCAACGTTCTTACTGTTGCCGATGGCACTGCAACCAACGCCAACGTGCCATTCTATGGAAATTGGCTTGATACGCAAACACACACTCAAGTAATCTATCCAGAATCACTTTTAGGAGAAATGATCTCAGGTCAAATATCCAAGATGCAGTTCTATTCTACCAGCAATCAAAGCTTTACATCAACAATTACTATTAAGCTTGGCATAACTGAGAATGAGACATTTGCAACTTCGTCTTTTGAATCAGTTGAATTGATAGAGGTTTACAATGGTCCTATTGAAATGTCTAACAATATCTTCACAGTTACGTTTAACCAGCCATTTGACTATGATGGTGGTAATTTGATTTTTGATTTTACAAATACTCCTGGAGATTGGCATAACACATATTTTTATGGTATAACAAGTACTAGCAGTAGTATCAATACGTATAGTTCTTATGGAAATACAATTTATAATTTCCTTCCTAAGACTACTTTCACCTATACTGGCGGTGCGCTTTGCAAAACTCCTAATAGCCTTATGGCTTCCGGAGTTACCACTGAAAGTGCCACCATCACTTGGAGTGAATCTGAAGATTTCTCATCTTACACTGTGCAATGGATGCCAGCGTCTTCAACTAACTGGAACAATGCTGAAGAGGAAACTGTTTACTCAAACAGCATCGATATTTCTGGATTGAACGCATCCACTACATATAAAGTGCGTGTGCAGCTCAACTGTAGCGATGAGACTACAACCCCTTGGTCATTAGTTTATTCGTTCACTACTTCTTGCGGTGCAATAAGCGTTGCTGAAATTCCTTGGTTTGAGGATTTTGAAAGTTATTCTGGTAGTGGAGCGAAAGATTTCTCACCTTGCTGGATCATACCACTAAAACCTAACGGACCATTTGTTTATTGCGGACATTCTCAGTCTTGTCATTCAGGGTCCAATTCAGCTGAGTTCAAAGGTCAGCCTGCATACATTATATTGCCTGAATTTGAACAGGATATAACAGAATTGCGTCTCTCATTCTGGGCAACTGCAACAAGTACTTCTATTGGCAGCGTGAAAGTGGGTGTTGTTACCAACCCTGACGACTACAACACGTTCATTGAGTTGACAAATGCTGGTACTCCAGGTCCTCGTGGCGGCTCTGGCACTGGACATGGTAATTTTATGGGACCTTTCGATTTTAATGCCCTCAACACAGAAGAGGATTTAAGTAATGCTCGCATTGCTTTGTATTACACAAGTACATCTTCTACCGAATCATGGAATTTAGATGATTTTACAGTGAGTGTTATCCCTGAATGTGCAGAGCCATCAGGACTTGAAACTGTAAACGTATCTGCAACATCAGTTGACGTTACATGGAACGAAATAGATGGTGCTACATACGACATCATATATTTTGAAACAGCTAATAGCGAAGAACAGACAATTGTGAACGGTGTTACGCTCACTGATGATGTATATACGATTGACGGTCTTAATCCTTCCTCACAATATACTTGGACTTTAAGAGCGGTTTGTGGTGACGGTAGCTATGCAAACGCATATTCACAACTTACATTCAAAACTCCTGGTATGCCTGTTGAGCTTCCTTACGAGCGCACATTCGAAGAGGATGATTCTGAAATAACTGAGTTTACATTCCAAGGCACTGGCAGCAATCAATGGGCTATTGGCTCAGCTGTTTTCAACGCAGGTGAAGAGAGTAGTGAAACTGGTCGCAGTTTGTATATTTCAAATGATAACGGTACATCTAACAATTATAGTACTTCAAATACATCTTACGCTTATGCTATTATAGATGTAGCCTTTGACGACACCCCAATGGAATATCATTTGACATTCGATTACAAAACCATGGGTGAAGGTGGATCTAACATATACGACTATTTGTCAGTTTATATAGTGGATGGCGGTGTTGAAGTTCCGACAAATGCAAATCCGTCAGGCACGACTGTTATAGAAAAAAAATACAATGTTTCAGAATGGACACATGTGGACTATATTTTGAACAACGTGCTTGGCACATCTAAGAAGATCGTCTTTTTCTGGAAAAATGATGGCACTAGTGGCACAAATCCTCCAGCAGCCATCGATAATATACGCATCGTGGGCAACGAGTGCGGTATGCCTTCCAACCTCTCTGTAAGCGATGTTACTGCCACTTCTGCAGTTCTTAATTGGACGGAGAATGGAACATCTTCTGAGTGGACAGTCTATTGGAAAGCGCAAGGTAGCAACGAGGAATACAATACAGTGTTGGTTTCAAGCGAGCCAATAGTGGAAATTTCATCTCTAGAAACGAATACAGGATACCAATTCTACGTTGTTTCAAACTGCGATAATAACAGCTCTGAACCATCTGTAGTATTCAATTTCAGAACATCTTGCGAACCAATATCAGTGGCTGACATTGCTTGGACAACAGACTTTGAAGGAACAGACGAAGAGTATCTTAACTGTTGGACTTCAGCACAAAAAGCTCACTATACTAACTCGTTGGGAACATACGACTTCCCGCACATTACTGAGAGTTCAAACATCGCGCACGGTGGCTCATCAGCATTAGAAATTGCTTTTGGAGACATTGTAACTGCACTTCCTGTATTTGAAGAGAGTATCCATGAACTACAATTGACAATGTGGGTTCGCGGCACAACAGCTTATCCTTTGGAAGTTGGCTATATTACTGATGCCTACGACAAAGAAACCTTTGTTCCGATGGATTCTTTGAAATACACATCTTACACAAGATACGAAAAGAGTTTCGCTGCTTTGGCAGACTATGACATCCCCGAAGGAACTCGCATAGCGTTCCGTATCAAACCAGGCACAAGCACCTCTTCATTCTATCTTGACGATATGCAAGTTAACCTTGTACCAACATGTAATGCGCCTGTATATAACTCAGTTGCAATATCAAATGTAACTGCTGAGTCAGCTGCGATTTCGTTCACCGATGAGGATTCTTCACACGACGCTTGGATGATCTATTATCGTCCTGTAAACTCAACTGATGAATATGAAAATGTGGAGGTGAATGAAACCGCTGACAATGTTATAGAAGGTCTTATGCCAAATACAACTTATACAGTGTTCGTAAAATCTGTATGTGACGGTAATGTTGGTGAAAACCAAACTGACGCCAAAACTTTCACTACTACCACAATTCCTGCAGAACTTCCTCTCGTTGTTGATTTTGAAGATGAATTAGAGAATGCAAGTTGGGTGCTCCTCAAC
>CADBTU010000054.1 GCA_902797625.1 uncultured Bacteroidota bacterium
CCCGAACAATACCCAAGTTCTTTCATCATTTCTATATCGTATGTAACCCTATCGTCTAATCTCTTTGCTTCTATGTGCTTGCCTATAGATTTAAGATATTCTACTTGTTCGCCAAGATCTAAAGTAATCTGGTTGATAGCTTCGTTCATAGATTGTTGAGTTGTTACAAACAAACTAGCAGGATATAACACAATCTTATCTTCTTTGGTAATAACTCCTCCGCTTTCAGCTTCTATTATTGCTATACTTTCAATTTCATCATCCCAAAAAATAATTCTAAAAGCATGTTCTCCATACGGAGGAAATATATCCACTGTATCTCCTTTAACTCGAAACTGACCAGGTTGCAAATCAAGTTCTGTCCGGGAGTAAAGACTTGAAACAAAGGATAATAACATAGTGTTTCTGTCTATTTTCATCCCCTTGTGTAAATGAATGACATTTTTAGCAAAGTCATCTGGGTTTCCAATGCCATAAATACAAGATACTGAGGCTACCACAATAACGTCACGCCTACCAGACATAAGAGCTGCTGTAGTGTGAAGACGCAACTTTTCGATCTCATCGTTAATTGAGAGATCTTTTTCTATGTAAGTGTTTGTAGTTGGTATATAGGCTTCAGGCTGATAATAGTCGTAGTATGAAACATAGTATTCTACTGCATTATCTGGGAAAAACTGTTTAAATTCACTATAAAGTTGCGCAGCTAATGTCTTATTATGACTTAAAATTAAGGCAGGACGATTGACTTGTTGCAATACATTTGCAATTGTAAAAGTTTTACCTGAACCTGTTACTCCGAGCAACGTTTGAGCCTTGTCGCCACTATTAAGACCTGCAACTAATTGTCGTATCGCCTCTGGTTGATCTCCAGATGGCTCAAAAGGTGCCGAAATATTAAAATCCATTACAGTATGTTAGCAAGTTGTTCTTTTAATTTTTCTAACTCATCTTTCATTCGCACAACTATCTGTTGGATATCAAAATCATTACTTTTAGAACCCAAGGTATTTATTTCGCGACCACATTCTTGAACTATAAAACCGAGTTTTTTTCCATTATCGTTATTATCCTTTAACGTTTCTATAAAGTAATTGCAATGTTTACGCAAACGAACTTTTTCTTCCGTTATATCCAATTTCTCTAAGTAGAAGAAAATTTCTTGTTCTAAACGGTTGGGGTCATATTGCATTTTTGGCGAGAGCTCAGATAATGATTTCTCAAACTTTTCACGGATTTTCAAAATGCGATTCTGTTCTAAAGGAGTTATTTCATCAATCATTACATCAATGTTATGTATCCTCTTTTCAAAATCCTCTTCTAAAGCACGTCCTTCTGATATTCTAAATTCATCAACCTGACGACAAGCCTCTGATATTGCTGTTTTTACATCGTTCCACATCTCATCACTAACCTCTTCGTGAGGCGTGGAGATGACATCAGGCATTCTTAAAACATGCAAAAAAATATCGCTGTTTACTGGATTTGCTAATTCAGAAGAGATTTCCGATATAGTGTTAAAATAAGACTTAACTAAATCCTTATTGATAGAAACCGATGATGTAACAGCATGATTTTCAATAGTTAACGTTAAATCAACTTTTCCTCTCATAATTTCCTTAGCTACTATTGAGCGTATTTCATTTTCAAAATTTTTGAATAGCAAAGGTATTCGAGTATTTAAATCCAATTGTTTACTATTAAGAGTTCTAATCTCTACTGTTGCTGTTTTTTCGGCTGTTTCCACGCTTGCACGCCCGAAACCTGTCATTGATTTTATCATAATTTGCTCTTGATATTACAGAAAAAGAGGCAGGTCGTGCAAAACGCCTGCCTCTAAAAAGTTATGGAATTATCTTACTTAATAATCAATTTTTGTGTTGATGTTCCTCTGTTTGTTTTAACATTAACCATATACACACCTGATGGCAAATTATTTACATTCACATTGATTGCATTATATCCATCGTAAACATTCTCATTTGATGTATAAACAATTTGTCCCATCAAGTTAAAAATAGAAACAACAGCCATAGCAGATTCTTCTGAAGTGAAAGTTATATTTACATTATTAATAGCTGGATTAGGATAAATTTTCATTCCTGAAATAACATTGTTTGAAATGCCAGTATGATCAATCCAAAGTCCTTGCCAAATTTCATTAGTATTATTATAAATACCAATAGAATCGGCAGTCATAATAAGGCTATATATATAATTTTCATGATCCGACATTGAAACAGGTTGATTTGATGGAGCGTCTTTAATGTCGCTTCCAGCGGTAATGTCGTTAAGCCAAGTCATAGCAATGTTTCCATTAACAATAGTTGGAGCTACAGAAGGATAAACATTTTCACTATTATTTTCGAGATACTCAAGCAAGTCGCCAAGAGTTACAGTAGTATCTAATGGGAAGAGTTCGAAAGAAGAGATGTAGAAACAATCTTTATTATAGGAAAGCCAGCTACAATCACCGAAAGATTCTCCGTCATTTGTTGATTTTGCACCAAAGATTCCACGATAATACTTATTACTATTTGCATCAACAAAAAGAGACTCTAATACTTGAGAGAAAATCATATATACTTTACCATCTTGAGCAACCAATTGAGGCATAGATACTGCTCCCGTTCCATATTCTGGGTATCCATCAGCACCAAAGTTTACAGAAGTAATTTTACCATCTCCATCCAAATCTATACGATCAATTATAGATATACCTTTTTCAGCGAGAACTTCAGGATCTTTGAAAGATTGACTTCCTTGGTAAGTAATGGGCTCCATGCTATCATTCCAATAGTACAAATATCCTAAACCAGGCCACCATGTTATGGTATCACCCGTAGGTCTGGTTCTTGCCATATATGTTCCTCCTGCAATATGAACTTTACCGTCATCACCAATTGCTACAGCGTAACTACCATCATCATAATAAGCAGTATCGCCTGGGTTTGCTATTTCACAGAAAACTGTTTTTGTGAAATTTACACCATTGTCTGAAGATTTCCAAAGGAATGAATTGCTCCTAAAAACTGGTTGAGCCACGATTGCTACGTGGTTACCTTTAGCAGCTATCGCATATCCATCACCAGAAAATCTTTCTACTTCTGAGCTATTAACATCACCAACTATACGAGGCTCTTCCCAAGTAATAGTATTATTATTTGAGTTGAATGTACCACGATAATAAAGAAGACAAGTATGGATACCATTATATAAATATCCTTGATTATTTTCAGTACAAGTTAATAAGTGAAGAACATTGCCTGATGAAGCTATTGCAGGCCATAATAAACAAGTACTTGTTTCTGTACCATTAGACAATTCTGGTCCTGTAAGTTTTGAGAACACCCATTCTCCAGAACCTTTTTCTGGAGAAATACCAATTATCAAACCATCATCTCCGTTGTGAGAAACAACTATCTCCGCATTTCCAACTGTTGTCATTGTAGGCCATCCTGTTCTAACATTTTCAATTCTGCTTGAAGACAAACCAAGAATCCATTCACCATTATCAAAATAATTATAGCCCGTACCGCGAGAATTGATATTAGTGCTCATGCAGGTCCAAACAGCAGAAACCGTACCATCATTGTGATAAGACATTCTGTTTGCCATACTACCATTAGTTTGACAATCATAGTAAGTAGAACCTATAAAATTGTGGTTTAGTGCACGAAGTGGCGATTGTAAGCTTGTTGGTACAGCACCAACCTCTTTACCAGAAATCTGTCGCTTAGTATCTCTTAAAACACCTTCTTGGTTTTTAACTCTACTTTGAGCCGATACCGATAAAGATAGCATAAAAACGGATAAAATAAGTAAAATTTTCTTCATAATAACGATTTTTGGTTACAATATATTTTTCTTTGCAAAAAAGGATTGGAGAATTTTATTTTCCAATCCCAACTTTTCTATTAGTTTACTTTCTTACCTGCAGCATAGTTAATCTTAAGTGCATTATTTGCTCTTAATTCTTGCTTTATGGTGTTCACATAACGCATCTGAACATCTTTATCAACTTTTAAGGAGAATGTCAGACGATCTCTATCATGTGCATCGCGAGATTCTTTTTCGGTACCTATAAAATCACGAACATCAGTTTTAAGATCTTCAGCCTTAATTGTTTGGTCGTTCAATTGCACCGACACCTCACCAGGGGGAAGAGTATTTTCATTTTTATTGATAGGTGCACCAATGTAGATATTAGCCACAAGTGATTTCTTCTCCAACTTTTGTACCTCAGTAGCAGAAGGTGCTTGAAATTTAACTTTCAAAGAAGCCTCACGCATCGTTGTGATGACCATAAAGAAGAACAAGAACATGAAGATAATATCAGACATTGAACCCATATTCAATTCTGGGGTTTCTTTTTTCGAGTCTTTTTTAAATCTTGACATAATCTTGGTTTTTAGGTTATTTTGAGCCGTTACTACTATAGTCCATTGGAGGAGCTTCGGAAATATTCATTGGAATAGCTTGAGTTACAGCACGTTGAGATGCAGAGTCGAGGGCATCATATTTTTTTCCAAAATATTGAAGAGAAGTTTCATCGCGTAATTCGTTTACTGCGCGTTGTAACTCGTTTTGCACTTGCACATACATATTGTAACTCGTACCTTGGTCGTTAGTTAAGGAGACAACGCCCTTAGAAACTGCAAAATCACCTATACCATCAATAGGTTTACTAATTTTTTCTGGCAGTGATGGGTCATTTGTTGGGTTGGCGAAAAACTCCTTGGCCTTCGCCTTCAGATCTCCTACAAGGATAATATCTCCATTTACGGAAATTTCATCTCGGAAGTTCACCAAAACATTGAGAACGTTACGCCTATTAATATCGACTTTCACGTCTTGAGCATCATCAGCCTTTGGAGGCGGTAATTTTCTCGGAATACCTTGCTCGGTATTTATTGATGATGTCAGCAAGAAGAAGGTCAACAACAGAAAAGAAATATCTGACATTGCACCTGTATTCAAGCCTGGTGTTTTTCTTTTACTCATGTTAATTTCTATTTTTAACTGCGTTCATAACTATGGTTGCAATAATTGAAAATATTGCCCCAAACAAACATATATAGAAAGTAAAAACTGCAGCGTTCACCATCTTATATCCTGATCCTGTCATTCCTGCTTTAATAGCTGAAGGACTTAATGTTGAAGTTCCTACTACATAACCAATGAATGCAGCAACAACAAGAAGTAACAATCCGACAAGTATTTTATAAGATGATTTGAAGTTTGTGATAATCTTCGCAAAAAGGAAGAAGAACATTAAGAAAGCTGCACCGAGACCAAGTACATAAACCAATACAATAAATAAATTTTGCAAGGAAGCACCTCTTTCAAAACTCTTCAAATCGCTCTTCATTGTTTGGAGATCAGCGTTCTTTTTAGACTCAGAAGCAGTAGTATTAATCATTTCAGCTCTGTTAATCAAAGCATTAGCTGATTTAATATAGTTTCGTTCTGTGAGATAGTTTTGTTTAATAGTAGTATAATCTTTATTAACTACTTCTATATAACCTTCTAAATCTTTGAAAGACTTAACTTTATTAAAACCATCGACATATTTTTGTTTATTATCACTTTTTGCAAACAAGCTTTCCGAGCGAGTTGAAAATTTAGCTTGATAACTTTCGAAGCTATTTTCGTCGAGGTTTTTCAAATCTTGAAGATACGTATAAAGAATATCTTTTTCAAGTTGAACACTTTTAAGATTAACATTGCGGTCTTGCATATCCTTTTGATATTGTTCAATCAAAACTGGCAAGTTCTCAACTGTAGCGGTTTCAAAGTCTGCAACCATCTTCGGAGTTTGTGATTTAATCTCCTGAGTTTGAATATAATTTTCTTTCTTCGAATCATCAAACAAGAAGAATGAGAAAGTTATAGCCAAGATGCAGACCAGAATGGCAACCGCAAATATGACGATTTTAATTATTCTCTCTTTCATTATACAACGTTTTTAATTGTTATATTGTATATATTAGAATATTAGGGAAAGTTAAGAATTATTTATTTTCTTTATTCTTAACTAAAATATCCATAAATGAAATGGTTGCATCTTCCATATCGTTAACAATAGCATCGATGCGAGTGAGGAGATAGTTATAGAACACTTGGAGAATCATGGCTGAGATCAAACCGAACACGGTTGTCAAGAGAGCCACCTTCATACCACCGGCAACGATAGTTGGAGAAATATCACCTGCACGTTCAATATCATCAAATGCTTGAACCATACCAATAACGGTTCCCAAGAATCCTAAAGAAGGAGAAAGGGCAATGAATAGACTGATCCAAGTCATATTATTTTCCAATTTTGCCATTTGAACAGCACCGTATGACGTAAGTGATTTTTCCACTGAGTCAAGACCTTCGTCATAGCGGTCGAGACCTTGATAGAAAACAGCTGCAAGAGGTCCTTTTGTATCACGACAAAGTTC
>CADBTU010000055.1 GCA_902797625.1 uncultured Bacteroidota bacterium
GATGCCTTCCAGTCCAAGTACCTGCGCTCGCTGCCGTTGCACCCGTCGCAAGAGGAGGTCGAGCGCACGGAGGACTATTCCGTGTTCACCTACTTTGTCCGCCCCACTTTCGACTTCGTCCAGGAATTGCTGGCGTTGAGCGAAACCGCCGAGGTGCTGTATCCCAAGACCTTGCGCAAGGAAATAGCGCGAAAGGGAAAGGCTGTGGCAAAGAAAAACGGAGGAAAACAGCAATAGATTTTAAACTAACTATTCCAAGTCAATTAAAACTTTAACTCAATCAGCGAAAAAAGCTGTCTCTCATAATTCGTGTGAAACTTTTTAGTGGGCAGTAATGGAAAAAGTAACAATAAACTATTATTGATTCTCGATAAGAAAGTGAAGTCTATTAAAAATATTAGCTTCAGAAGTTCCGCCGTCGAAATCTAAAAATAGAATATTTACATCAGGATATAGTTTGCGCATCTTTTTCTCTATACCTTTTGATATAATGTGATTAGAGATACATGCGAAAGGTTGAAGACTAATAATGTTTTTAACTCCGTCTTCAGCTAACGAGGACATTTCAGCGGGGATTAACCAACCTTCACCAAAGTTTGCAGCCATATTTACTATTCGAGACGCTAATTTTGCCTCGTGAAACATATCAGCAAAGGGTCTGTAATATGGGAAATCTTTACAGATACTATCGAATGATTGGGCGTATTTATAAATTATCTTATAAGCAATATCAGTTATAAATAGTGGTAAATCTACAGGTTTAATATTGTTTTCTTTATTGATATGCCTATTTACGAAATTATTTATGAAGAAATTGTATATAGAAGGAGCGACTACTTCAACACCTTGGTCGGCGAGCCAATCAAGAACATTGAGATGACCAAAAGAGTTATATTTGATGTAAATTTCACCTACAACGCCTACTTTTGGTAGCTTTTTGTCAGTGAAAATATTGTCAGAGAATTCTGTAACGGCCTCTTTAAGAAGGCGTTTCATAGCTCGATAATCTTTTCTTTCTATCAGAGGAAGAGAAAGATCGATATATTTTTGATGCAATTCTTTTGCTATACCTTTGTGTTTTTCACGAGGGCGTGAAGAGTGATAAATCCTTGAAAGACAATCAGCATAAAGAAGAGTATTTATAGCAGGAATTGCTATTTCTTTAGTGTCTATTACAAATCCTGGTTGTTCGTTAAACAGAGAGTTGCCGAGTGCTAACGAGAGTACAGGAATATTTTCGAAACCAGCTGCCACTAAAGCTTTTTTGATTAACATTATGTAGTTTGTTGCACGACATTGCCCGCCAGTTTGTGTGATAATAACCGCAACATTGTTTAAGTCGTATTCGTTGCTACGAAGTGCCTTAAGTAAGCTACCCACAACAATAGTTGCTGGATAACAAACCTCATTATTCGCAAATTGAAGTCCTAAATCTACGCATTCTTTATCGCCAATGGGTAGGTTTAACATATTATAACCCAACATTTTGAAAAAAGTAGGCACAAATTCAGAGTATCCGCCAGCAAAGTAAGGTGCTAAAATAGTCTTCTTTTTATCAGCCTTGCTAAAAGGAGGAGTAGTGATAAAAGGTTTGTTAAGTTTCTCTTGATGACTGAATTTAAGACTTTCAACCATCGATCTTACTCTTAAGTGAAGTGAACCAATATTATTAACATCGTCAACTTTTAATAGTGTAAAGCTTTTTCCTTTTCTATCTAAAATATCGTGAGTTTCGTCAATAATAAAAGCATCAGGGCCGCAGCCAAAAGAGGTAATCATCATAAAGTGAACATTATCATCACTATTGGCAACGTAATGAGCGGCTTTGAAAATTCTGTTAGGGTAGGTCCATTGAGTTACTGCCGTAAGTTCTTTGTAAACAGCTGTGTTATTATCTCCAGCGATAAATTCTGTAACAACATCAATTCCCATATCGGCAATACAGTCTGATATCTTATGCTGTATCAGAGGGTCTGAGTGATAAGGACGACCAGCTAAAACTACAACCATGCGATTCTCTTTGCGTGCTTTTTGCATAATTTCAGATGCTTCAATATGTAGTTCTTCAATATATTCTTGTTGAGCTATAATAGCAGAATCTATGGCTTTTTTTGCGGTTTTTTTGTCTATACCCAAAGTTTTAAGATATTTTCTACAACTATCACGAAGAAAATCTTCATTATTCATAGAGATAATCGGTGCGTCAGTTGGGATACCAAAACGTTCTTCTGTGTCGATAGCATTTTTAAGAATATCAGAATAACCAGCAACAATAGGACAATTATAACTGTTTTTAGCAAGTTTATCAGAAGGAGATTCCATCACGATGTAAGGATAGAATATCCTGTCAACTCCTTGTTTTGCGAGGTCAAAAACATGTCCGTGCATAAGTTTTGCAGGGAAACATATATTTTCAGACATCACAGTATGGACACCTTTTTCGTATTGTTTGATAGTTGAAGGCGAAGATAACACAGTTTTAATACCGCAAGCACGAAACAAAGTGTGCCAAAATGGGTAGAGTTCAAACATACCTAAAGCACGAGGGATACCAATAATAGGTTTTCCATTTTTTTCGTTAAGCATTGGACGTCGGAATAACATTTTTAATCTACGGTGGTGTTGATTGTAGCCTTTCTTTACTGTTTCTGAGTAGTTAGTATAGATTTTTTCGCAGTTGTTTCCCGAATAAAAAGTTTGACCGTTAGAGAAATGGTATTCTATAACAGTGCAATGATTAGGGCAACCCGTACAAACTTGTTGTTTATTTTCAAATTGTTTTATAGACAGAAGGTCTTCTAAAGATAGAATATTAGTTATAGGTTGTTCTTTTGCGTACAGAGCGCACCCGTAAGCACCCATAAGTTCTGGAATATCTGAAAAGCGTACCTCTTTTCCAGTCATAACTTCTAAAGCTCGTACTACGGCAAGATTTTTGAAAGTTCCGCCTTGTACCACGATATTATCGCCAAGTTCTTCAATTTTTCTAAGTTTTAATACTTTGAAAAGGCAATTTTTGATTACCGAATATGCGAATCCAGCAGAAATATCTTCAGGTGTTGTGCCTTCGCGCATCGCTTGTTTAACTTTAGAGTTCATAAAAACGGTGCATCGAGTGCCAAGGTCGTATGGATTTTTGGCATTGCAGGCAAATTTCGCAAAGTCGCTAACAGAATAGCCAAGCATTTTCGCAAACGATTCTATAAAAGAGCCGCATCCTGAAGAACAAGCTTCATTGATTTCAAGTCTTTTAATGGCTTGATTTTCAACAAAAATAGCTTTCATATCTTGCCCACCGATATCTAAAATAAAAGACACATCGGGAGAAACGCGCTTTGCACCAAGGTAATGAGCCATAGTCTCAACAACGCCATGGTGTATTCCGAAAGCAGTTTTTAGAAGATTTTCACCATAACCTGTAACAGCACTATTTACGATTTTAGGTTCAAAGCTGTTTTTTTTGCAAGAGTCGGCAAAAAATTGTAAAGACTCCTTGAAAGCTTCAAAACTATTGCCGTTATTAGATCTGTAATCAGAGAAGATTATTTTTCCTTCATTATCTAAAACTACAAATTTAGTGGTTGTAGATCCTGAATCAATACCGATAAATATTTCATTGTTTTTGATTTTATTCCAATCAATGCGCTCTACAAAGAAATGTTCTTTATCATCTTTCCATCTTTGGAAGTGTTCATTATTAAGAAAAAGAGGAGCAAGTCTATTAGAAAGAATACGAAAATCATCACCCATCGATTGGTTGCGAATAATGTCGGTAAAATTTTCGAGATTTATTGATGTGTTAGCTACTGTTTTTGCCATAATGGCAGCGCCGTGTGCAGGCACAACGCGAGCATCTTGTACATCAACGCAATCTTTATCTGTGAGTTGTAAATATTCTAAAAATACTTCTTTAAGTTTAGGAAGAAAAGCAAATGGACCACCGCAAAAAAATACAGGCGCTTCAATATCAGCTCCTCGCGATAGAGTTCCTAAAAGTTGAATACAAACTGCGTAAAAAACAGAGAGAGCAACATCTGCTTTGCTAACATTGCGGGCTAAAAGATTTTGAATATCAGTTTTTGAGAAAACACCGCAACGAGAAGCTATAGGATAAATTCGAGTAGCAGAGGCAGCGAGATTATTTAACTCTTGAGTATCAACATTTAATAAGCTTGCAGTTTGGTCTATAAAAGCTCCTGTTCCACCAGCGCAATTACCATTCATGCGGATGTCAGGCATACGCTTTTTATCAAAAAATATCATTTTACTATCTTCACCGCCAATATCTATAAATGTGCGAGTTTCAGGAGCTGATTCTTTAACGAATGTTGCCGCAGCAATAACTTCTTGTACGAATGGAAATTTCCACAAATCAGCATATCCCATACCGACAGAACCAGTTATAGCAACCTTTATATTAGCATTTTTGAACTGTT
The DNA here is from genome assembly GCA_902797625.1 of uncultured Bacteroidota bacterium. GTDB lineage: Bacteria > Bacteroidota > Bacteroidia > Bacteroidales > WCHB1-69 > F23-D06. Next base: position 4,437 of record CADBTU010000055.1, read on the forward strand.
CCGAGAGTGGTGTGAAAATTTCTGATAAAGTTTCTCTAATGTTCATATTGTGTCTTTTATAGTCTAAAAACACAATTTTATACTGAGAATCCAAAACGACGCACTTTACGGTTGTAGAACCAATGTCAATGCCTAACAGTAATTCTTCTGACATTTATTTAAGTGATTAAACAAACAAAATTAAAAGCTGGCAAAAATAAAAAAATTATAATTTTTTTGCGCGCCCATCAACAGTTGAACGTATAATTACTTTGTTCTCTTTCATAGAAGAGAGTTCTATAATTAGAAATTCACGAAAAGTTGAGTTTGTGTATTCAATTTCCTCAAAGTTAATATCTTCTAAAATATGATCGCCGCCCGCAGAAATAAAATCCAATGTTACAAGTTTATAAATAGCTTCGTCGTCAATTTCTTTATCTTTTATAGAAATATCCACAACATTCCCATTTTTAAAAGATATTTGTAATCCAGAATATGCGGCATTTAAAGATTCTGTAAAACGGGAAAATACTTTTTTCAATTCACTGCCTTTCAGAAGAATAAAAGTTATATGATTATCAAAAGGAGAGATAGAGTAGATGTCTCCTATGGTTACATCTCCAGCTGGCATTGATGTTCTAATTCCTCCAAAATTAAGTATAGAAACGTCAATGTTTGTGAAAGCTTCATTGTCTATATATTCTGGAGATTTTTTTAGCAGGAGGTCGGTCAAAAAATTAGAGAGAGGACTTTCTAAAGGATAAGATTCGAGTTCGGTTTCAGAATGAGCGATAACAACATTCATCTGTTTTTGAAGCATTTTACGTTTCTTATCAACGTATTTTGAAAGTTTTTTATCTAATTTGGAATCGTAGGTAGAGTCGAGGAGTGTAATAGAATAACTATATCTATGATTGTTTTCTTTAGAAAAATTTTGAGCATAACTACAAACAGTTATGCTCAAAAGAATAATTATAAGTATAATGGGATTCTTCATCAACTATTTTTTTTGAGTATTGTTGTTTCCCATTTTGCTTATGCCATCGCGCATTTGAGTATCAGCTTTGATGTTTTCAAGTTTATAATAATCCATAACTCCAAGGTTACCGTTTCTGAAAGCATCTGCGAGTGCTTTTGGAACTTCAGCTTCAGCAAGAATAACTTGAGCGCGAGCTTCTTGAGCTTTAGCTTTCATTTCTTGTTCTTGTGCAACAGCCATAGCACGGCGTTCTTCGGCTTTCGCTTGTGCGATATTTTTATCAGCATTAGCTTGGTCCATTTGCAGCATAGCTCCGATATTTTTACCAACATCTACGTCAGCAATATCAATAGAGAGAATTTCAAAAGCGGTACCAGAGTCAAGTCCTTTTGTTAGCACTAATTTTGAGATAGAATCTGGGTTTTCGAGTACAGATTTGTGAGTTTCAGCAGAACCGATAGCAGATACAATGCCTTCACCAACGCGGGCGATGATAGTTTCCTCTCCTGCACCACCAACTAATTGACGGATATTAGTTCTCACAGTAACGCGCGCTTTAGCTATCAACTGGATACCATCTTTGGCAACTGCTGCTACAGGCGGAGTGTTGATAACTTTAGGATTTACTGATGTTTGGATAGCCTCTAAAACATTACGACCAGCCAAATCTATGGCAGTAGCAGCTTTGAAATCGAGGGTGATATTAGCTTTGTCGGCAGAGATTAGTGCGTTAACAACAGGTTTAACATGTCCGCCTGCTAAATAGTGGGCTTCTAATTGGTCTCTACTGATATTGATACCAGCTTTTGAAGCAGTAATCATAGAATTTACGATGAGATCTGGTGGAACGCGACGCCAGCGCATCAATATGAGTTGTACAAGTGAAACGTGTACACCGTTCAGAATGGCAATAAACCACAAACGCAACGGAACCATCCATAAAAAGATGATTAGTAGCACTAAAACAATGATGATTGTGATGATTGATTGTGTCATAGATATTTATAATTTTATTGACAAAATTCAGTAACATATACTTTACTACCTTCAATTTTTTTTATTATGATAGGAGTATTCTCATTTATAAATCCTTGCAATGAAATAACTTCAATTTCAGTTTCGCCAAATATTCCAGTACCCATAGGAGCAAGCCTTGATATTGAAATACCTTGAGAACCAGATGTTATATGTGAGATATCTATCTCGTTCATTTTGCTATCAATTTTAGTTTTTAATTGTATTTTGCGCCAAGTTTTAGAGCGCATCATGAGTACAACAGAGCCTATGGTTAAAAATGTGGTACATAAAAGAGTGAGAAAACCAATAGTGGTGCCAAATTCCACAAAAGCTCCAACAACTCCGCCAATCATACATATTATACCTACGATAGCAACAATACCTCCTGGTATCACTAAAAAGTCAAGAATCATTAGAACGATTCCCAGCATAATCAGAAGTATAAGAACAAGATAATTCATCAGTTACATCTTTAATACTTTATGTCCGCAAAGATAACAAAATTCAATATATCTTAATGGCATTAAAAAAAATATTGCTGTCCGCTAAAAGTTTTACGCTTGCAAACACCAAAGCATCCATGCACTTACGTGTTGCAACTTGCGCTACAAGAGGAGTTTAGATGGAATTTTTGGGGTTTAAATAGCATTATATAGAGCAAAAACAGAACTTAAAATTTATTGATTTTTAAGAATCGATGTTAGTTCTTTTTAACAAAAGAAATATAGGTGTAGATAGGGTAGTGGTCTGACACATCTAATTCTTTACAAACAGTATGTTGAAAATTATTGAATTGTTTGTCGTGGGCGATATAGTCTATTCTGAATGATGGCAAATCGCGTCTTGCGTATGTGGTTCCAGATCCCGTTCCACTGCTTCTAAAAGAGTCTTTTAAACCGCTGACTATTTGGTTATAACTATACGAAGCAGGAGAATCGTTAAAGTCGCCACAAACAATAACGGGGTAAGGACAACTTTTTATGTGCTTATGAATTTGCCGAGCCTGTTTTTGGCGAAGTTCGTAGGCTGTAGAAATTTTGCGAAATAGGTTTTGAGCATTATTGTTGGTTGTTGAGTCGTAAATGCCTGAGAGCATTGCTTTTCCCGCTGCGTAATCAGAATTTTCTAAGTGCATAGAGGTGAGGTGTATGTTGTAAACACGTAAAGTGTCGCCATTAAATCTTATATCTACATACATCGACTTATTACTAGATTCGTCTTCGGTGTCAACATAATCACCACCAATGATACGGTATTTGCTAAAGATGGCTAATCCAAATTGATAACCCAATTTGTTTTTGTATGGCAACATCTCTTTATGAGTTTTGTCGTTATCTTTGATTCTCATAGCTTCAATAATAGCATTAGTGGACTGAAATCCAATTTTTCCACTTTCATCGTAACTATACTCTTGAATACATAGAATATCAGGTTTCTCTTTGCTGATAAAATCTGTGAATTTCTTATTCATATCCTTTTGATTAGGATCGTAAATATTAAAAGCTCGCGCATTGTAACTCATAACTTTGAGGCAGCTTACGCACACTTCAGGTTTGTTGATACCTCGAAGTTGAAAATGTTTGTCAATATTATTTATATTCAAAAGAATTACTAAAGCAGGTATCAGGGCCCAACTGAAATCCCAAATAAGCCATATTATGGTTGTTGCTAAATTTGCAATTAGCAAATAAGGGAATAGTAGTCCACAATAAGCCACTGTACTTGATAATGAAGGTGGTAGAACTTTTGCTAAAAATGAAAAAAATAGTGCTATCGCGAAAAATATTGTAATTGCGATGAATAGTGTTTTACCAAGTATTTTTAAAAATGCACCCCTTTTTTTTGCCATTACTTTTTTGAATAGTGGAATAGAAAGTCTTTTTCTTCTTTTGATAAGGATTCATATCCCGATTTAGATATTTTATCTAATATAGAGTCAATTTTAAGATTGACTTGATGTTTACGGGCATTATATTCCTCATCTGAGATTGGTCGGCCACTCTCTTTTGAAACATAATATTTTTTTGTTTTTGTTGATTGAGTGTTTGATTGCGATACTTTTTTAAGTTTTCTCTTAAAGATTAAAATATAGATAAAACCTAAAAAAAATCCACCTAAGTGAGCTAAGTGTCCACCGGAATTTTCTTTTGAAATGCTGAGAATGTCAATGATGACGAAAATGATAGCGATGGTGATGATAGATATAGGAATTAGGATAAATAGGTTTATTTGGTGATCAGGACGAAAAGTTGCGATAGCAGATAAAATAGCCATAACGCAAGCCGATGCCCCGACAGCGTATGATATATTTGTAACATCAGAAAAAACGGGAAATACATTGTATGATATGATATAAACAATGTTTCCAACTATTCCTCCGAGAAAGTATATCATCAAAAAATGTTTTTCGTTGATATATTGCAAAAAAATTCTACCTATGAAGTATAGAATTAGCATATTAAACAGAAGATGCCAGACTCCAGAATGGACAAATAGTGATGTAATAATACTCCAAGGTTGATGAAGTAGAGTGGTTAAATCGGATGGACAAGAAATCAATTCGTTAAAACGATTGAAGATGCTGTTAGAAGGCATTTTATAGAGATAATCAACAACACGAGTTACGAGTTTGAATATCCATAAACATAGAAAAACAGATATATTTAAAGTTATCAAACGATTTAGCCACGAAGGAGACTTTATGAAATTTTTTAATCTTTCGTTCAAACCACTCGAAATAAAATTTAAACTATCAGTTCTAAAATATTTACTTGTCATCAAAAATTAGTTGTAATAATAAAATTGGTTATTATTATTTTCTCTTCTTTTCCATAGCAAAATTAGTGCCAAACCAAAAATCATTCCTCCTAAATGTGCAAAATGTGCTACACCATCAGAGGTGCTGAAAACACCATAGCATAATTCAATGATTCCAAATATTAAAACAAACCATTTAGCCTTGATTGGGAATAGAAAATATAAATAGATAGTAGAATTAGGAAAAAGCATTCCAAAAGCTAATAATAAACCATATACGGAGCCAGATGCACCTATGAGATTAAATCCATTGATAAACTTACTCTTAGCATCCAATGTTACGGCAACAACTTCGTTCAAACCATCAGGATTTTGCATGAGATATTGAAGGTTATTGTTTAACATTGACTCAAACATTAAATTGCTATTTTCAGTGGCAAGAAATTTATAAGTTTCAAGAGAAGGATTGTCAAGGAAAGTGTCGAGAAGCACTATTGTAGGGTGAATCTGAAATGCTGTTATTATATAGTGAGTTACAGCAGCTCCGACACCAGCAATAAAATAGTATATTAGGAAACGTTTTGTGCCCCAATAGTTTTCAACAGCTGCACCAAACATCCAAAGAGCAAACATATTGAAAAATATATGCATAAAGTTTCCATGCATAAACATATATGTTATGAATTGCCAAGGATAGAAATCTGGTGCCGAAAAATAGTGCAAACCGAGCCACTTGTTGAGGTTACAAATGCCTGTTTTCATAAAAACAAACGTGGCAGCAAATACTAATATGTTGATAATAAGTAGATTTTTTACTCCTTTGGGCAAAATATTGAACCCGCCCATGCTGATTTGTCCGTTACCCATGCTAAAATGTACTTTTAGATTTTTGTATGATTTTCAAAATCGGCTGCAAAAATAATAAAAACGACCTTGCGTTCAATACTAAATACTATTTTTGTAAAAACTCTTACTAAAGTGCGTTATAATATTCAACTTCCTGATAATAAAAGTATTGTAATACGAAAGATGATAAAAGATTTTGTATTACAGGGTGTAATTGACGATATTTCTCCAGAACAATGTAACGATATAAAAATTGTATGGAAATCTCTTATACTTTTAAAATCCTCAATACAAGCTATTGAAAATGAAAGATTTATAACTATTGATGTAGAAGATTGCGGTGCTGCGTACAGGTTCATAATGGCATTGGCTGCTGCTGTGCCTTCGAGAATCTTTCTCACTGGTACTAAGCGATTGCTTCAACGTCCGATACAACCTCTTGTAGATGCTCTTAATGGCGTGGGTGCTAATATTAAACAAACTTTGAATGGTTGGCTTATTTACGGGAAAAATCTAAAAATAAACACTTTAGAGGTTGATGCTTCTCTTTCTTCTCAATTTGCCTCTGCACTGATTTTGATAGCACCGTTGATAAAATTAAAATCACTTAAATTACCTCATCAAAAAATTGCATCTTTCTCTTATTTTAAGATGTCGTTAGCTGTGATGTCTGATTTTCCCGTTGAGGTTGTAGGTTTCAAAAACGACTCTCATAATATTGGAGAATTAGGTGATTGGAGTGCTGCTGTTTTCTGGTTCGCGCACGCTTGCTTAAATCCAGAAAATCAATATTCCCTATATCCTCTATCTACAGATTCTATACAGCCTGATTCTGCGATAGTTGAGTGGTTTGAAAAGTTAGGATTGAAAATTGAATGCTCAAATAAAATTATTGATATACACTATATAACTAAGTCTAATTTGCCGAAAATAACCTACGATATGTCTCAAAATTTAGATTTAGTTCCAGTGATGGCTGCCTTGGCATGTAAACTTCCTGCAGATTTTACGTTCAAGAACGTTGAAAATTTACGATATAAAGAGTCAGACAGATTAACGCAACTTGTTAAGCAACTCTCGCCATTTTCCGAGATTTCTTTCGATGATAATTCTTTACGTGTAGTGGGAAATGTTAATAATGATTTCTCGAAAGCCAAATTCGATTCAATGGATGATCACCGTTTAGCTATGGCGTTTTTGCTTTTAACTTCTCAAAACAACATATTAGGTTTGCAATGTATAAAAAAATCTTATAAAAATTTATTAAACCAGTTGAACAATATTTTATAACCGAGGATCGTTTTTTATTGCGTTTTATGTTTGAGTAGTTTTATGAAAATCTTCAGAAATATATTTTATACAATTGTTCTCTTTCTGCCGATGGTTATGATGGCGCAAAACAAAATTTCGGCAACAATTCAAGATGATAAAACAGGAAAACCTGTTCAATATGCTAACGTTAGTCTGTTGCGCCAAAGTGATAGTGTTTTAGTAGCTCATTCATCAGCAGACGAAAAAGGAAAAGTAGTTTTACAAGAAATTCCTAACGGAGACTATCGTCTTGTGGTTTTTTTTATTGGATATGAGAATTTTGTACAGAAGATTTCCATTACTAAAAATATTGATTTAGGTATCCTTAAATTGACACCAGGAACAGCTACAATAGGTGAGGTTGTAGTGAAAGGCGAGCGCCCACTTTTTGCTGTTGATGGGGAAAAGACATATTATAACACCGCCGAAGATCCTTCTGTGCAAACAGGAACCGCCTCAGATGCTTTACAGAATACGCCTGGTGTTTCTGTTGATGTGGAAGGTAATATAACTTTGCGAGGTACCTCAAGCATTGAAATATGGATAAACGATAAGCCATCACATCTTACTTCCGAAAATCTAAAAACATATCTTCACCAAATGCCTGCAAATAGCATTGATCACATTGAAGTTATAACCAATCCATCTGCAAGATATGGATCTAAAGCAGATGGAATAATAAATATTGTAACAACTTCAAAGATAAATAAAAACCAATTTTTTAGTTTCGGGGCTAATGCATCTATAAAACCTTATGCAAGCCCGTGGTTTTCATACGTTTGGAGCAATGAAAAACTAACTATAAATTTTTATACAAATTTTTCCTATTCACGTAGCAAAAATAATAACACTTCCGAGCTTTCAATTTTTAAAACTGATAGTTTAGAAAGAAAACTCGTAAGTTTTGAGACTGACACTAATAACTCAAAGGGCAATTATTACGGTGGAGGCCTCTCTTTTAGTTTGGATTATGAGTTTGATAGTATGAATAGTCTCTCTTTCTGGTCTGGGTTATGGCCAGGTTTTGGAGATGCGACTTCGTCAGAGAATCTCGTTAGAGAGATGTTTGTATATCCATCTAAAACTATTTATAATACAAATTCACAGAGTAAATCTAATAATTTTTGGGGCGGTTTAGGACTATACTACAAGCACGATTTTGATAAAAAAGGGCATAATATTTCAGTAGATTTCAATGTTACCTCATGGAATTCAAATAGTGCCTATTCATCAAATAAAAAAATTATCTCTTTGGATGATTATATGCGTGTTAGAGAAAGTCAATCAAGGTACAGAACACTTTACCTTTCTTCAGAAGTAACATATAATCGCCCCTATTCGGATAAAGGAGAAATTTCACTCGGTTATTCTGGAGATGTTTCATTTGAACGATATATCACGCATTTAGATACTCTTAATCGTGATAATTATTATGTTACAGATGATTTAAGAAGCTATAAGTATATTTTTCCATCATTGGAAAATCAACTATATTTTACTCTTCAGCATAAGTTTGGCAACTTTACTATTAAACCAGGTGTGCGATTTGAACACGAGTATGTTTCGTTAGTCTATCCAGAAGAAAGTACTGATACTTTTAATGTAGTTCGAAACTTCTTTCATATTCGTCCTTCATTACACCTCTCATACAGAACGGAGTCGATGCATAATTTTAGGTTGAGTTATTCTTTCCGTAGTTCAACACCATCAGTTACAGAACTAACGAAATTCTATACTTATGGAGAGGATAATTTTAGTAGCGGAAACCCATATCTGAAAGATGTTTTAACACATTCGTTAGAAGCAGGATGGTCTAAGTATTGGACTAAATATGGCTCACTCGGTGTTACACTATATTTTAAAGCTAAGAGCAGGGAGGTTAATGACATAACAATTCCTATGTATCATAGTTTATACGGTCGCGAGGTTGCTTTTTCATACCCTGTAAATGTTGGAAAATCTACAAATACAGGACTTGAGTTCAATACTATGTATCGTCCTAATGCAATGTTCAACATACGTTTATATGCAAATGTGTATCATTCATATCTTGAAACGTTATACCAAAATCAACTTTATAAGAGTGGAATGTGGTCATATAGTTTCGATTTGAGTTTGTGGGCAAAGTTGTGGAAACGATTAGAGATAACAGCATCAGGAACATATCGCTCACCATCGCAATCTTTGTTTTCTCAAACACGTCCTTATTATGGCATAAATGCAGGTCTGCGTGCAGATTTCTTTAACAAGAGATTATCACTCTTTTTAAATGTTTCCGATATTTTCAATTGGAATAGTTGGGGTAGTAATGAGGAGAGTCCAAATTTGGTGTATAACACTACTTACAAATACAATTCTCGTTCAGTATCAATGGGATTCACATTGCGGTTCGGTAAAATGGAATTGGAGCAGCAGGCGCGTCAAGGAGCTGGAAGTGAAAGTGGTAATGTTAAATAAACCACTTTTTGTGAATATTCTGATTTTGTTGTTTTTTATTAGAAAAATTTTATAATGGGAAATAAAACTTGGAGTAAAAGTTCTAAATTGGTTACTTTTTTATTCGCGAGTACAACCTTGTTTATCATAGTAGTCAATATATTTAAAGCTCATTTTTTGCGAGTTTTACATTGTTATTTTCCTTTGGATACCCTTATCTCTAATCCAACAATGATATTATTAGGAATACTTACAGTTTTAGGTTTATTTTTCGTTACTAAAATGCTAATAATAGTTATTAAAAAGTTGAATTTTATAGTTTTAGAGAAGAATACAGAACGAAATATTTTACTAATAACGGGTGTTGTTTTTTTCTTTTTTCAGATTTACTTTGTATATAATTATTGTTTCGAAACAGATTGGGATGTGCAAATTTTGTTAGATTCTGCGCGTCATATTGCTGCAGGTCAGCGTCCTAATCATAATTTTTGGTATTATAGTAATTGTCCGAATAACATTTTTTTAACCGCGATATTTTCAATAATATTATGGATTTCAAAACCATTACATTTAGGACAATTCGATTTTCTATCTATAGTTTCCGTCCAATGTATGCTTTCTGTTTTTGTGAGTTGGATGCTATATCAGATTGTTATTTATCATACTAAAAACCGTAAATTAGCTTGGTTTGGTATGATTCTATATTTTTTACTTGTGGGTTTATCACCCTGGGTATCAATTACATATTCAGACTCATGGGCGATATTTTTTCCAATTATGATTATTTGGGTGTACTATATGCCTCCTCTAAAGGCAAGACATTTCCTTCGCTGGTTTTTAATACTATCTTTATCTTATGTGGGGTATAAAATAAAGCCTCAAGTAATGTTGGTTTTATTTAGTATTATGTTTATAGAAGCGGCAAATATTATATCTAACAGTTCTATTATAAGAGATGATTTCTTTAAGAAAAGTATTTTAGGAGGAAGTGTTGGTTTATTGCTATCATTTGTTACGATAGGCATAGTATTAATCGTGGTACCCATATCTCACAAGAGAGAGGCTCGTTTTGGAGCGGCACATTTTTTAATGTTGGGACTTAATCAGAATTCAATAGGGACATATAATGACGCTGACGTGATGTTTGCTCGTCAATATGAAACCCGCAAAGAGCGCGATAAAGCAGAGCTAAAGGAAGCAGGAAGAAGAATTAAAGATATGGGAGTTAAAGGTTTTGGTAAGTTGCTTTGCGAGAAAACTTTACTGAATTATTATGATGGTACTTTTTTTTGGGGCAACGAGGGATATTTTTACAAGGTTATTTTTCCAGAGCCTAACAAAAGGTTGTCTCCATTTTTACGAAATTTATATTACAATAGAGATGTAAAGGGTAAGTATTATCCACTTTGGTGTACATTTGCTACAATAGTGTGGTTTGGAGTTCTTGTTCTGATGTTTTTCGCATCAATTGGAAAGCAAAATAAATTTACACTTGTTCTTATGACAGCGATAATATTACTCACTATCTACGAAGCATTTTTTGAAGCTGGAGCGCGCTACCTCTACTCATATATTCCATTCTTTATCCTATTAGCGTTGCAAGGAATTAACAATTGCGAGAAATTAATAATTCAATCTTCCATCTTTGGTGGCATTTTATCTACGGGCGGTGAAAGCGGAAGCGCACAATAGAGATAGTGTGGAGTTAAGGTTGGATAAGGTTACTTTCTACAATTCATATTCTGTTTCTGTGGAAAACAAGCGCAAAAAATGTATATTTGCAGCCATTTTTTGCGGGATAGTTTATGGATAATGAAAAAGTAGAACCTGAAAATGCCCTTGTGGTAGTAGGAGCGCGTGAAAACAACCTCAAGAATGTTAGTGTAACTTTACCACAAGAAAAACTAACTGTGATAACAGGGTTAAGTGGTAGCGGTAAATCATCGTTAGCTTTCGACACGATATATGCAGAAGGCCAACGTCGCTATATGGAAACATACTCTGCTTATGCTCGTCAATTTATTGGAAGTCTAAAACATCCTGATGTAGATAAAATTTCTGGTCTCAATCCAGTTATCTCTATAGAACAAAAAACGGTGAATAAGAACCCTCGTTCCACTGTGGGTACAGTTACAGAAGTTTATGATTTTTTACGTCTGTTTTACGCTCGCGCTGCCGATGCCTATTCTTACAACACTGGCGAAAAAATGGTTCACTTAACAGAAAATGAGCTGATAGAGCTAATCACAGAAAGATATAGTGGTTCTTCAATTACTCTTCTTTCACCCGTAGTAAAACGCAGAAAAGGCCACTATCGTGAACTTTTTGATAATATAAGAAAACAGGGTTTTACAAAAGTGCGTATCGATGGAGTTGTGAAGAATTTAATGCTCAATATGCAAGTTGATCGTTACAAAATTCACGATATAGAGCTTGTTGTTGATAATATTGCAGTTAGTACATATTCTGTTAAACGTCTTGCAAATAGTATTCGTATCGCGATGAAATACGGAAAAGGAAGTATTATGATTCTCGATAATGAAACTAAAGATGTTAGAAATTATAGCAAATTTTTAATGTGTCCAACAACGGGTATATCATACCCCGAGCCTGAACCTAACACTTTTTCTTTCAATTCTCCTTACGGAGCGTGCGAATATTGTAATGGACTCGGTTCAATAACAGAAATTGATATTGATAAGGTTATTCCTGATAAAAATAAATCTATCAAAAGTGGAGGTATTGCCTTTCTTGGTGAATATAAAAACACCATGATATTCAAGGCTTTGGATGCTCTATCTGAAAAATATGGATTTTCTTTATCATCACCAATAAAAAACCTAACAGAACAACAACTCAATGCGGTTTTATATGGAACAAATGAAATTTTGCATATAAAACGTGAAGTTACAGGACTTTCGCCGATTCGCAAGACTTTTGAGGGTGTTATAAATTTTATAAGAAACCTCAATGAGGATAATATGCCTGCCTCGTTTAAGAAATGGATTTCGCAATTTATAAATACCTGTCCTTGTCCTCATTGCAATGGAACGCGACTTCGCAAGGAATCGTTACATTTCAGAATTGCTAATAAGAATATCGCAGAGCTTGCAAATATGGATATAAACGAGCTTCTGCTATGGATGAAAGGAGTTTCTAAAAGTTTGAGTAATAAACAGAAGATTATTGCAGAGGAGATTATTAGAGAGATTATTTTTCGTCTTACGTTCCTTTGTGATGTAGGTGTTCAATATCTTTCGTTAAATAGATCTTCAGCGTCCTTATCAGGCGGCGAGGCGCAGCGCATACGTTTAGCAACACAGATAAGTTCACAACTCGTAAATGTAACATATATTCTTGATGAGCCAAGTATTGGTCTTCATCAGCGCGATAACCAATTTTTGATACAATCACTTAAAAATCTTCGCGATATAGGTAATACTGTTATAGTTGTTGAACACGATCGCGATATGATGGAGTCGGCGGATTTTATTGTCGATGTTGGACCAAAAGCAGGTAATTATGGCGGTGAAATTAGTGCAATAGGTACTTTTAAAGAGATTCTAAAAAGCAACTCTCTAACCGCTGACTATCTAAAAGGCAAACTCGCTATATCTCCACCAAGAAAAAGGAGGAAAGGCACAGGCAATTTTATAACAGTTGTTGAAGCTCATGGCAATAATCTTAAAAATGTAACTGTTGACTTTCCATTAGGAACGTTTATTTGTGTTACGGGAGTATCAGGAAGCGGAAAATCAACTCTTATTAACGAAACTTTGTATCCAATAATGAGCCAACATATCTATAAGTCTGAAAAAAAACCTCTGCCTTATAAAAATGTTGTTGGGTTGGATTTTATAAATAAAATTATTGATATAAACCAGCAGCCTATAGGAAGAACTCCTCGTTCTAATCCCGCAACCTATGTTGGCGTTTTTGATGATATTAGAAAACTATTCTCCCAAATGCCCGAATCGAAAATTAGAGGATATAAGCCTGGACGATTTTCTTTTAATGTCTCTGGAGGGCGCTGCGAAGAGTGTAAAGGAGCAGGAATAAGAACTATTGAGATGAACTTCCTGCCCGATGTTTATGTAACTTGTGAAAAATGTTCAGGAAAACGTTATAATGATGAGACTTTAGAAATTAGGTATAAAGGAAAATCTATTAATGATGTTTTAGAAATGGATATAAAAAATGCTTTGACATTTTTTGAAAATATACCAAGCATTGTAAGAGTTTTGAAAACAATGGATGATGTCGGATTAGGGTATCTTAAATTAGGACAACCCTCTACGACTTTATCGGGTGGCGAGGCTCAACGTATAAAATTAGCCGCAGAATTGTCGAAAAAAGAGACAGGACAAACTATGTATATCCTTGATGAGCCTACTACAGGATTGCATTTTCATGATATATCAATTCTCTTGGATGTTCTTAATAAACTTGTGGAACTTGGTAATACCGTGATAGTTATAGAACATAATATGGATGTTATAAAGATGGCTGATTGGATTGTTGATATGGGGCCAGAAGGAGGAAAAAACGGTGGTGAAATTATTGCTTGCGGAACCCCTGAGGAAATTGTGAAACAAAAGAAAGGGTACACTGCTAAATTCTTAGCAAAAGAGCTGTGATGTAAAGCTTTTTTAACAATTGTTTACGCTCTCTGCTATCGCCAGTTTGTTATTTTTACATTTGAGTGAATCTATTTTCTATAATTTTCAACTTTCAAAACCCAAGCATTGTCAAGGTTGTTCATCTCAATAGGGTTTACAGAGTCTGTGTTAATGATAAGAGTACCATCTCTTTTCTGTTTCCATTGCAGATATGTTGATGTACCAAGTATTTTAATTTTAGCTTTTTTATTAAGATTTAATATGTTAGGTATTATCAAGATCTGGTTTGGGCGGTTAAATTCTATTATGTAAAGGTTGTTCTTTTGGCGCGTAAAGCAACGAATAGTTTTATCCCATTTTACTGTTCCTTCCCAATTAGCAATAACAGGAGAGAATGTTTCTCCGTTATCTTGACTCCAACTAAAACGAACACTTGCTTCAAGGTCTTTCTCTATGTAGTTGACTTTAAAAGAAGAAATTCCCTTGTTTAGATGAATATTTTTTTTCGCATCTTTATTTTCAGCCCACCCGTGATAATAATAGAGTAAAAGAGAGTCCTGTAGATATACTATAGCTTCATCGTTTCCTTCTATTTTGAATACATAGTTTCCATTATGTGGGATTTCAATATTTCCAGTCCAAGAGATGCTAAAATTATCAACGGGCATACCCTTAAAAGGAGAATTTCTAACCCAATCGAAATCAATTGTTGATGAATTTGATAAAGGGGCAAAGTGGTATTCGCGTTGGCAAGGAATTATCCAAGGTCTGCAACTGTATATTGCTTCACCATTTACTTTCAACCAATCGCCTATGGCGCGAAGCCGTTCCTGTTGAATCATAGGAATTGTGCCGTCAGCAGCTGGACCGATATTTAGCGTTAATCCACCGCCGTGTGCCACCAATTCGCAGAAATGTTGTATTAGTTCTTTGTCGGTAAGATAGTTGTTGAGGTCTTCATTTCTATTGAGTCCAAAACTTCTGCCGATGCCTCTACATTCAGCCCACGGGCGCGTTGTATCGCTAATACCTGCGCTATATTCTGGCGTTTTAAAGCCATGTTGTGTACCCTGTCCCCAACGGTCGTTAACAATAGCATCTTCTCCCACCGTACGATAATACCAATCAATAAGCTCTGTAGAATGAAACTGTTCTGGTGTATTTTGCCAATCTCCGTCAGCAAAAATCAAGCTTGGTTTATAACGTGATACTAATTCCTTGAACTGAGGAATCATATAATTGTCAACATAATTATTTATGGAACTATCAGGATCTTGCATCCAAATATGCAGAGGATTACTCCATTCGGGGAGCGAATAGTAGAAGCCCATACGAAGACCTTCCTCTCGTACAGCATTGGTGAGTTCTGATACGATGTTGCGGCGTGGACCGCTAACAGTGCTATTCCAATAGGGTTGCTGTGGACTATTCCACAAACAATATCCATCGTGATGTTTTGTTACAAGGACAACATATTTGGCACCAGCGTTGTGAAAAATTTTTGCCCAATCACGGGGGTGCCAAAGCTCCGCGTGCCAATGATTTGTTAACTCTTTATATTGTTCAAAAACGGGGAGTGTGGTGTCTGCATACATACTCATAATCTTACAACGCCCGCTGTCTTTTACCATGAGTCCACGGTAAAACCATTCTCCGTATCCCTCTTTTGAAGCAAATGCAGGTACAGAATATAGTCCCCAGTGCACAAAAATCCCTAATTTAGCATCGCTAAACCATTTAGGGTATGGACGAGAATTAAGTTCATCCCAACTTTGTCCATTTGCTAAAATTACTGAAAATAATAAAATGGAGGTAAATAAATATTTTGATATATTCATTAGATAAATGTTTCTATAAAAATCTTCAGCCGCGAAAGTACAATTTTTATTATTGCTGTCCGCTAAAACCTCAAATGGAAATTTTTGTAGCGAATCGTCATAACGTATTATAGGATCTGATTGCAATATATGTCAGTTCA
>CADBTU010000056.1 GCA_902797625.1 uncultured Bacteroidota bacterium
AAAATCATGATTTACAAATTTTCCTGAAATATCTGATATTCTATTACTTAGATAATCAATATTTTGAAAATGCCAATTTATTTCTGAACGCTCACTAACCTTCTGAGCACTTACTCTATCTGGAAGTTGATTTTTAATATTTTGAGTAATAATTGTATTTTTGTGATTCCACTGAAGAAGATCTTCTTCATACTCTTTTCTGCATATTATTGATAACTCTCGCGTAAGGTTTTGATTATTAAGCTCATCGGATAAAGTATAGATGTTTCTATCAGAATTATTAGCTTCATATAGATTTTCATTATTAAAAGTATCACTTCCGATTAAAAATCGTGGTGAAACACTTTTTAAATCGTTTTCTTTTGAAATTAAGATACTGCCTTCAGAAGATTTTATATGATATGTTTTTGCATCTGTAAAGAGAAATTCTGAATAATAAGGGGCATTTTGAGTCTCTGTATGCAATTCTTCGAGATTTTTTTCATGTTCTTTTTGTGCAACCTCTGTAAATAAATCAAATATATTATCTTCCTCAATATCAAAAGATGGAGGAACAGATTTATAATACCTGTAAATATTGTCGGCTTGATATGATGAACATTTTAAACTTGACAAAAGAAGTTCTGGTGCGCAACTATGAGAGGGTACTTCTTTACCTAAAACGTTACATTTTATAGCTACTGAACCTAAAGAATCACCCATAAAAAGAATATTTTTAACAAAAGATTCTGCTGAACAATTTATTTTCAGATTTCTAATTAACTTTGCTGGTTTATTATCTGAAAAAACCATATAACAAACTGTTGGATAAATATTTAACAATTCACTTCTGTTACAAATTATATCAGCATCAACAACATATAAACCATATTCTTGCCCACTTTCTCTGATAATTTGTCGCATTTTCTCTAATAACTCTTTGTGAGATAGTGGATTATAAGTTCGAACTACCATATTAGATACTACTGGAGAATGTCTAAAATGACCATTAGATTTTTGAGAGGCATCATTCTGGGTTCTTCCACTTAAAATTTCAACAGGCAAACCTTTCGTTACAATATTTACCTGCTCTCCTAAAACTCCTTCGTTATCGTATATATAGTATCCACTTAGTATTTGATTATTTAGCGATTTCAAAGATGGGTCAGACGTTACATATAAGAGATTTTTATTAGAAAGAGATTTTAGAAGTTCAAGATTATCTGAATTTTCTGAAATGTGTCCAACAATATTATGGAAAAGGAGGCTTGCCACTTTTGTAGAGAACAACACTGGACACTCCGCGGAAGTGAATTTATCGGCAGCAACCACTTGAAAAACAAGTTCTTCCATCTGCTTTAATTTTAAATTTACCGCGTATTTATCTGGTAATTGGGAAGGAATATTTGAGAAGTATCTATACGAAATATGGTGATTTGAGTTGTCAGTTGAAAATCCTTCAATAAATAGATCTAAGTAGGTATATTGCTGATTTTCAGTTATATATACATCTTCGCTACTAACAAAATAGGAACGTTTACAAGTATATGAAAGTTTTGCGCTTGCCTGATTAAGGAATGGAGATATATCAGAAGTATAAAACCTTGCTTGTTCTTCCCAAAATTCATCATCAAAATAGAAATTTGTAGCAGGTTCAAAATAACTGTTTTGGTCGGCCGACTCAAATAGATATTCTGTGTTATTATTTTCAGAAGATAAAGAATAGGTAGTTTTCAATTTAGAATATTCTCGAGAAGCATCTACAAAGGCCTTTTCTGTTGTGGAACTTAATATTTTAGACATCAGTTTTCCATTATATTCTAATGGAAATGGAGTGGAATAATGTCTTATATGGCTTTCAGAATGAGCGTGAAAGTTATCAAAAGCTGGAGTTCCTAATCTTATTTCCACAACGAGAACGGAAGAACTTTCATTATCTTTATCGTGAATACTTCCGAAAACAGATTCCAAATAATGATTACTTATATTTTCAACACGATAAGAAAGGAAATACGCAGGTACAGACCTTTTAGATAGTTTTTCAAAATTCGCTTTCACTTCCTTTTTCAAAAGAAGCATAAGACTATCAGATTCTTGATTTTGTTGTGCTTTTAGTGGTAGTAATATAAAGACCAATACTATGCACAACAAGTACTTTTTTAGAATAACATTCATCAAAGAAACTATTTATCGTTTCTAAAAATGGTAGCGTCCCTATCAGGACCTACGGAGATAATAGAAACTTGTGCTTTTGTTTCGTCTTCAATAAATTTGATATAATCTTTGAATGTTTGAGGGAGTTCTTCGTATGTTTTGCACTTTGATATATTCTCTTTCCAACCTTTTAATGTTGTATAGACGGGTTCTATTTTAGCATTATTATCAGCGGGGATTCTATCAGTCAAAATTCCATTAACTTTGTAATTAGTACAAACTTTAAGTTCTTGAATATCAGATAGAACATCAGCTTTTGTGAGAGCTATATCAGTTACTCCATTAATCATAACTGCATATTTAAGAGCCACAAGGTCGAGCCAGCCACAGCGGCGTGGGCGCCCCGTTGTAGCTCCAAATTCATTGCCAACTTTACGAAGATACTCACCCATATCATCAAAAAGTTCAGTTGGAAAGGGGCCGCTACCAACACGAGTGCAATAAGCTTTAACTATTCCGTAAACGCGACCTGTTAAGCGAGTTGCAAGTCCAAGACCAGAGAAAGCACCAGCCGCTATAGTATTCGATGATGTTACAAAAGGATACGCACCAAATTCTAAGTCTAATAGAGTTCCTTGGGCTCCTTCCGCCAAAACATATTTCCCTCTTTTTAGGTATTCTGCAATTTCGTATTCAGCATCAATAAATCTGAATTTTTTAAGAGTATTGAGAGATTTCAGCCAGGAATCTACCATACTTTTAAGAGTTTCTTGATAATCATAATTGTAACTATCAAGAATAATTTTATGTTCTTCAATTTTCGCATTGAAACTATCGATAAAATCGAGAGTTTCTATATCGCAAATTCTTAATCCTGTGCGAGCTGTTTTGTCTGTATAGGTTGGTCCGATACCTTTCAGTGTGGAGCCTATTTTGCTTTTTCCTTTATGTGCTTCGTATGCAGCATCCAAAAGTTTGTGTGTAGGGAGTATTAAGTGTGCTCTTCTGGAGATAAAAAGATTTTTCTCTGGAGTGAGTCCAAGTTTCTCTAAATCATGAATTTCTTCTTCAAAAATAACAGGGTCAATTACAACTCCATTGCCAATGATATTAGTTTTACTTTCGTGGAAAATCCCAGAAGGAATGATATGTAACACGTGTCTTTTGCCGTTAAACTCTAAAGAATGACCAGCGTTAGGGCCTCCTTGAAAGCGTGCCACAACATCGTATTTAGGCGTCAAAACATCGACAACTTTACCTTTTCCTTCATCGCCCCATTGCATTCCAAGCAAAATATCTATTTTTGTATCCATCGTATATTTTTATATAATAACCTGCAAAAATACAAAAACTTCGGAATTAAATTTGTAATTTTGCGCCCTTGATATTTATTTTTTTACAACTAAAATTTTATGACTAAGAAAATACACTTATTTATCACCCTAATAATATTAACATCGAGTGTTATTGCTCAAAATTCTGTTCTCAAAGGTTTTACTTACGATGAATCAAGTGGTGAATCTCTACCATATTGTTCTATACAGCTTATTGGAACATCATTCGGTGCTTTATCAGATGGCAACGGAGCTTTTCTCATCAACAAAATACCTAACGGAAAATACACTGTAAAAATCTCCCATTTAGGATATATGGATCTTTACGACACTCTTGATATTGTTAAAAGCGAAACTTTTACAAAGCGATATAGTATCTCTCCAAACTCTCAAAAACTTGATGCTGTGCAGATTATGGGAGAAAATACAAGAAAAGAGCAGGAGACACGAACTTCAGTAATAAATGTAACTCCGAAAGATATGGGAAAAATGCCTGCAATTGGAGGGCAGCCCGACTTTGCTCAATATCTACAAGTTTTACCTGGCATCATCTCCACTGGCGACCAAGGCGGGCAGCTTTACGTTCGTGGCGGCACTCCTGTTCAAAACATTCTTCTAATGGACGGTGTGCTTCTTTTCAATCCATTCCACTCAATAGGCATTTTTTCAGTCTTTGATATGGATATTATGAGTAGTGCAGATGTATATACAGGAGGCTTTGGCGCTGAATTTGGTGGCAGAATATCCTCTGTGATGGATATTAAAACCCGAGATGGAAACAAAAAAAATATCGCTGGAAAAGTTGACATTAGCAACATTGGCGCACAACTTCTCCTTGAAGGACCTATTGTAAAGTTAAAAGAAAACAGAAAAACTGCTTTGAGTTTTATTCTATCAGGAAAGGGTTCGTACTTAAAACCAACTTCTAAATTTTTCTACCCTTACGTTAACAAAAAAGAAGGACTCCCCTACAGTTTTTACGATCTTTATGGAAAAATAACCCTCTCTACACTAAATGGCTCGAAGTGGAATCTTTTTGGATTCAATTTTGATGATATGGTAGATTATAACGTTGCTAAATATGGTTGGAACAATTGGGGTATAGGCTCTAACTTTCTTATTGTTCCTGGCGATGCGCCTACAACGATTGAAGGTTCTCTTGCCTACTCAAAATATACTTCTATGCTCCACGATGAGAATTTCGACCCTCGAACAAGTTCTATGGGAGGTTTTACTTTCAACCTTGGTTTTAACTATTATCTTGGAAAAAGTTTACTGAAGGTTGGTATGGATGTTATAGGATATAGTACTAATTATCAATATTTTACAATTTACCACTCTCCTAAAATTATTGAAGATCACACAACCGACTTATCTCTATTCCTAAAATATAAATACAATTTTCGCAATAAACTCTTAATTGAACCAGGTTTTAGATTACAATGTTATTTTTCTTTGGGCGAAGTGTCTCCTGAACCACGACTTGCTATTAAGTACAATCTTCTCAGAAACTTACGCTTAAAACTTGCAGCTGGTATGTACTCTCAAAATTTGGTATCTGTAACTTCCGACCAAGATGTGGTCAGCCTTTTCAACGGATTTCTCTCTTCCCCTCTTGAAAG
>CADBTU010000057.1 GCA_902797625.1 uncultured Bacteroidota bacterium
AAAGTGATGCAAAGAAAGGGTTTGCGCTGACGAAATGTTTTCTAAAAATGGGGAAACCTTTACGCTGAAACTGCTAATCTCACTCCGTTAATCATTGTCCTCTCCTCTCGCACCGTTATCCATTGCACCAACAAATTGTTTCAGTGCTGTGGGCTGTCGTTCAGACAACGCAGTTTCTTAACGCGTAAACGTTTCACATTTTTGAATAAATTGCTCACACTCGAAAAAGAAAACTTGTTTTCTTTTTACTCGTTCAACCGCAATTTTATTACGAAAACATTTCTAAGGCGCGTTTTTTCTCTTTTGGGTTGTTACAGCAATCGTGCATCGGGCAGACCGACATTGTGTGGATGAGCGGGAGTGTTTTTCTTGAACCAAAAAAGTTTTTTCGAAAGCGTCTGGAGTTGAAATTTCAGGGGGGCTTGGTTTTATCTGTAGAAATTGTACACTCTGATTTACAAACTGTTAGGGCTATAGAAAATTCATTTTTATTTTTAGTGGACAGCAAAAATTGCAATCAGATTTTATAATACATTAAGACGATTTGTTACAAAACTCTCTGCCCTTTTGAAGTTTTAGCAGAGAGTAATAATCTGTAATAAAGTAATAAACAAAAAAACAGCGGTAGAACTTACCGCTGTCCAAAACCATTAACCTATGTAAGACAATGAAATTATAAATTTCATAATCACTTTGTTTCTACGCAGTTGCTAAAAAAAAGTTACATTTTTAGAAAAAATATTTAAGATATTTATTGTGTTTATCTAAAATATAGATTTAATATTGTGATAATCAATATTTTACTAAAAAAAATAATATTTTTTGAAAAAGATATAATTTTATATAATTTTGAGAATATTATCAATATCAAAATCCCCGTTTTCAGAATATATTTTGAAATGTGCTTTAGAATAATAATCAATTCTTAAGAGGAGTGTTTTATGGATATAATCACGAAGTTGCTCATCATTCATATTATCGGTAAGCGGTCGGCGTTTTTTTGATTCCTTAAGATTTCTAAAAAGAATATCTTCAGATAACTCTAAATATATACTTTTTGAACGGGAATTAATTAAATCCATAGAATTTTCATAGCATGGTGCACCACCACCAGTTGCTATTACACAATTTTCATAAAGTAGAAGTTCAGACAAAACAGCAGCTTCACATTTACGGAAACAATATTCTCCATAATTAGCAAATAGAAGAGCTATCGAAGAGTGGAATTTCTCTTCAATAACCAAATCTAAATCAAAAAAATCCATATTAAGGGTAGTAGCTAATTTTTTTCCAAATACGCTTTTTCCTGCACCAGAGAAGCCTACTAAAGTGATAATTGAAGACATTTACATTATTTTAAGCATTTCTTTTACGAGATTATCGGCGCAATCGGCGATATCAGAAATACGAGCTGGAAGCATATAACAAGGTGTTGTGAAAACTTTGTTAACAAAATCGCAGCACACATCTTTTTGTTTTGTAACTTGATGTTTAGAACCAAATGATAAAACATTCTCAATAGTTCCCTGATCGTTTCCTACTGTAACAGTAACATCTACAAGAACTTTTGCAATCATAACAGGAGCAATACAGAGCGCTCCGATAGGTTTATTAGCTTTGTGAAAATCACGAATGAGGTTGCACACGTCTTCGCGAACACTGCAATTAGCTCCTTCTAAAGCATAGTTAAAAAGATTTTTTGCAGAGCCGTTCCCTCCAGGGAAAATAATAGCATCAAATTCATCCACATCACAATCTTCGATAGGTTTTATATTTCCACGTGCAATACGAGCAGCTTCAACAATCATATTTCTCTTTTCTTCAACCGATTGTCCTGTGATATGATTAACAACATGAAATTGATCTGCGTCAGGGGCAAAAATTTGATATTCAGCACCGTTTCTGTCTATCGCTAAAAGTGTCATTACAGATTCGTGAATTTCGCTGCCATCAAGAGTGCCGCAGCCGCACAAAACTACTGCTATTTTTTTCATAAATTTATCTTTTTTTGTTATTAATTGATTTACGCCGCAAAGATAATTATTTATTTCTTTAGCTCACATATAAGTTTTATACGATGAGTAAAATGATAATTGAATTAAAAAAATGATAATTATTTGGAATAATAAATCATTGTAGTTGTATAAGTTTTTTATATATTTGCAACCCTGTTTTAAAAGCATGAAATATGAAAGTTTATTGTCATTTTGTGGCTGCGCTGGCATTTGTTCTAATGTCGTTATTTTCAGTGGCGCAGACTGTTAATCCTGTAAATTGGAGTTACAAAACTGTTAAAATAAATGATTCTATTGCAGAATTACAGTTAATAGCTAATATTCAGCCTAAGTGGCACTTGTATTCTCAAACACGAGCAAAAGGACAAATTGAAAATCCATTGGAGATCTCTTTTGATGAAAATAAATCCTACGAAAAAATAGGTAAGGTTACAGAACCTAAACCACAAACAGATTATGATGAGCTTCTTGATGTTTACTCAAATTTCTATACGAATAAAGTAACTTTCAAACAGAGAGTTAAAATTAAAGATGAAAATCCATTTAAAATTTCTGGAAAGTTAGAAGGACAGGCTTGTATTGACGGTAGATGTACTCCTATTGAGGAAAAATTTTCGTTTAATATTTCTGGTTTTAAACCATCAAGTTTATTACAAAATGTTGAAGATGAGTCTGAAATAGATACTATTGCATTCGTTCAAGAAAATCTCAATGATGCAATATCATCAAAAAATGTAGAGCTTAAGTCAAAAGATTTACATACACAAGCGAAACCAGAGGAAGATTCTATGTTGAAATATTTTATTATGGCGATATTAGGAGGACTCGCAGGATTGCTTATGCCTTGCGTTTTCCCGATGATTCCAATGACTGTTTCATTCTTTTCTAAAGATGGATATGCAGGAAAGAGAAATGCTCTAATGTATGGCTTCTTTATTATTGTAATTTTTGTTCTATTTGGAATCATTTTATCTCTAATTTTTGGTGCTGATCTCGGAAATGTGTTAAGTACTCATTGGATACCTAATATTCTTTTTGCTATAATTTTCTTCATTTTTGCTTTATCTTTACTTGGATATTTTGAAATAACATTACCGAGTTCGTGGGTTAATGGGTCTGCTAAACGACAAAATGCTGGGGGTATGGTAGGAATCTTTTTTATGGCTCTTACATTAGTTCTAGTATCTTTTTCTTGCACATTACCAATCGCAGGTGCTGTGGCACTGAACGCCGCAGGCGGTTCTTTTATAAAACCTATCATTGGTATGCTGGGATTTTCTCTTGGTATTGCAGTACCTTTTACAATCTTTGCTCTTTTCCCTGATTTGCTCAAAAAACTTCCTAAATCAGGCGGTTGGATGAATACACTTAAAGTTATTCTCGCTTTTGTGGAGCTTGCTTTCGCATTAAAATTTATAAACGTTCCCGACCAAACATACCACTGGGGTATCCTTGATCGCGAAGTTTATCTTGCACTTTGGATTGTTCTATTCTCTTTACTTGGACTATATCTTCTTGGTAAAATTAGGTTCCCACATGACGACGATTACCCTGTTCAAAAAAGTTGGTTTAGATTTTTATTAACAGTTGCTGTTTTTGGATTCGTTGTTTATATGATTCCAGGTATGTTTGGTGCCCCTCTGAAATCCCTGTCTGGTTGGCTACCTCCTATCGATACTCAAGACTTTGATATTAACGCAATTGTGCGCGAAGAAAGCGGTAA
>CADBTU010000058.1 GCA_902797625.1 uncultured Bacteroidota bacterium
GGCTTTTTCCGAGTCAACGCCAACAACTATCCTGTCGGGGTGCATGAAGTCGGCGATGGCGTCGCCCTCTTTCAAAAATTCGGGATTAGAGGCAACATCAAAGCTGATGTTAAGATTTCGTTTGTCGAGTTCCTCGCGGATGGCTGCCTTCACCATTTTGGCAGTGCCGACAGGAACAGTACTTTTAGTAACGAGCAGTTTATAATTATTCATTGAAGAGCCAACTTCACGAGCAACATCAAGAACATACTGTAAATCAGCACTTCCATCTTCATCGGGAGGAGTTCCAACGGCAGAAAATACAACCTCAACGTCATCAATAATTGATTTTAATGAAGTTGAGAAATGAAGGCGACCGCTGTCCATATTGCGTTTTATCATATCTTCCAAACCAGGCTCGTAAATTGGCGAAACACCCTTATTTAGTTGTTCTATTTTATTATTATCAATATCTATGCAAGTAACATCAAAACCAACATCTGATAAGCAAGTTCCAGTTACTAAACCAACATATCCTGTTCCAACGATAGCTATTTTCATATTTGTATTTATATTAATTCGACAGATTCTCTAAAATTAGGCACGTATGCTTGTTTAAATCCAGCATTTTTAAGGTGTTGTGCATAAGTTTTTCTTACGTCGCCTTCACCGTGCACAATAAATATTTTTTTAAGTTTGCGATTTCCTTTTTGGCAGGAGAGGTATTTAATAAGTTCGTTATAATCGGCGTGTCCAGAGTAAGCATCAATACGAGCAAGTGTTGCACGGACTTTGTAGATATTACCAAAGATTGAAACATTTTCATCTCCGCGCATAATTTTTGCTCCTAAAGTAGTAGGAGAACAATAACCAACGCAAAGAATAGTGGTTTTAGGATTTTCGATGTTGTTTGCAAGATGGTGTTTTATTCGTCCTGCTTCCATCATTCCTGAGGCTGAGATGATAATACAAGGGCGATTAAATTCGTTAAGACGTTTAGAGTCGTCAATAGTTCTGATATATTGTAGATTATCGAAACCAAAAGGATCCTTAGTTTCGCTGATAAACTTGCGCATATCTTCATTAAAACAATCGTCATGAAGGCGGAATATATCAGTTGCTGAGCAGGCTAATGGACTGTCAACGAAGCATTCAATATCTGGTAGGTCGCCAGCAAGTTTTAATCTATGGAGTGAATACACAATTTCTTGAGTTCTTCCGATAGCGAAAGAAGGTATGAGAAGTTTACCGCGGCGTTTTGCACAGGCATCACGTACAATCAACATAAGTTCTTGGTCGGCTTCATCTAAGGTGCTGTGCAGTCTGCTACCGTATGTTGATTCAGTTATAATATAGTCTGCTTGAGGAAAAGGTTTAGGATCGGGAAGAATACGTTTATTATAACGACCAACATCTCCCGTATAACAAAGTGTACGTTTTTTGCGACCTTCTTTGAATGTTAAAAAAATAGCACTGCTGCCGAGCATGTGTCCAGTGTCGTGAAAATCAATTGCAACATCGGGAGTGATATTAAAATGTAAACCTAAAGGAATACTGATAAAGAGTCGCATACATTCTACCGCATCTTTTTCTGTATAGATAGGTTCAATAGGGGCTTTTCCTATGCGGTCAGTTTTTTTATTAAATTGTCGGGCATCAGCTTCTTGTATTCTTCCAGAATCTGCAAGCATGATAGCGCAAAGATCACGTGTAGCTGGGGTGCAGAATACTTTTCCTTTGAAACCTAACTTATAAATATAAGGTATCAGCCCAGCGTGATCAATGTGAGCATGAGACAAAAGAACGATGTCAATATCCTTAGGATCAAATCCTAAGTCTCTATTCATGGCATCGGTTTCTAAGCCTTTACCTTGATACATACCGCAATCTAAGAGAATTTTAACACCTTTCTTAGTAGTAAGCATAAACTTGCTACCTGTAACTTCTTCAGTTGCTCCGAGAAAATCTAATTTCATATTAAAAATTATTTTTTATCGTCTTCATTAACAGGCCATACATTACGTCTTCCATAGAAAAAACCAAGATGGAAACGAGCAGAAAAATAATACACTATATGTCTTAATTTTCCAAACGGAATATAGATAAAGAGGAGTATAGCACTAATATAGAAAATAACACTAATAGCTTTAAATAGAAGAAAAGCAAGATACAAAGTTGTCATCATTTGAAAAAACGTAACAAGAGTAACAGAGATGTAGTCGTCTATAGAAGAAAATACTTTCAAATCTTTAGAAGTTACGCGTTTAATGAATAGAATAACACCGCAAATTGAGCCAAATAGAGATGGAATAGCGAGAAAGTAGCTCCATTTACAAGATGAGATCCAGTTATTGAAGAAAGGGAAGAACGAGAGAATGAAAATCAATAGCGAGCAAAACACGCCGATATGAAAGAGCATACCCACAGTGTAAGATGGAAGGTGTAAAAATGCAGATTCTTTTTGGTCGGGCATCATTGCACGGGTGTTAGAATAAATAACACCTTTTTTTACACTTCCAGAGGCTTCCGAAAGGTCTTTAGGGGCACCTAAACGAATAACCTTTAGCAGATGTAGCAACATTGCAACAATACAGTAGCATACAGCGGCTATTGCAAAAAATTGTATAGTATTCATAACGGAAATGTCAATCTACTAAACGCAACCTTCAGGTTTAGGGAGACCAGCAACGCGGCAAGCACCTCTTGCTGGGCCTGTTGGGAAGAGGTCATAAATTTCTTTCAATTTAAGACCCGAAGTTTTGCATATAGTGCGCACCATAGGAGCAATTCCTTTTTCTTCATAATTGGCACGAATACAATCAATTATTTTCCAATGGTTTTCAGATAGTTCCTGAATTCCATCTTCTTTGGCTATAGCTACAGCGAGTTCTTTCGTCCATTCTTCAGGATGAATCATAAAGCCATCGCCATCCATTTCGTAAGTTTTGCCATTAAAATCAATATTAGCCATAATTTCAATTTTTATTTGGGCGCAAATATAGTATTTTTTTAAGTAGAGGGATTATTTTATCAGCGAGTCAAGAAAGCCATCACATCCTCTTTGAATATCGTTCCATGTTTGTTCGAAATCACGAGTGTACCACGGATCTGCAACATCGCGAGGAGTGTTGGTATAGTCTAACAAAAGTGTAATTTTTTTATAAGAATCATCACCAAGTAACAATTTAAGGTTGCGAACATTGTTATTATCCATAGCGATAATATGGTCATAATACTTGTAATCGGCTGGAGTTATCTGTTGAGCAGTTTTACCTTTACAAGAGATACCGTGTTTTTGTAACAAGGATTTTACAGGAGGATAAACGGGATTTCCAATCTCTTCTGTGCTTGTGGCAGCCGAAGCTATTTCAAAATCGTGAGATCTTCCTAAATCATTAACTTTCTGTTTTAATACAAATTCTGCCATAGGACTTCTACAGATATTGCCATGGCAAACAAATAAAATTTTAATCATAGTTTACAATACTATCTATTTTAGAGCCTAAGTTCAAATAGGGGTTATCGCAATATTTGAAGAGAGTTCTATAATTATCTTTAGATTTTTTGGGAATTTCAATTTGATATGATTTACCTGGAGAAACTGTAAGTTTATTGTTTCGAATCCAAGGGTTAAGGTTTCTAATTTCACGATATGTAACGTGATGTTCATCGGCAAATCTTGGTAAACTTGTTATAGATGATGTAATATTAATTTTTTTTGTTTCGATTGGGTGATACATTTGGGCGGGGCATATTTTTATTCCGTATGTTTGTGGATTTTCAAAGAGGAGTTTAAAAGACAGAATACGGAAAATATAGCGTGAAGTTTCAGCGTTAAGCCATAAATCCCAATATTGTTCTCGCTTTTGGTCGTCAACAGCATTTTGCAATCCTCCTTCGCCACGATTATATGCAGCTGCTGCCATTGTCCAGCTTCCAAATTGATTTTTCAACTTTTTAAGAAATTTACAGGCAGCGCGAGTAGATTTTTCCAAATGACATCTTTCATCAACATCGTTAGAGATTTCTAAACCATAGATTTTTGCAGTAGAAGGAATAAATTGCCAATACCCGCCAGCATTTGCAGGTGAAGTAACATTTTCTAAACCACTTTCGGCTACGCATAAGTATTTGAAATCATCAGGTACACCTTCTTCTTTCAATATTTTTTCAATTATAGGAAAGATGCGGCTCGACAATTTGAAAATTCGTAGGGTTTTAGAGTGTTGGTAACTATTTATGATAAGTTCTCGATCCAAAGATTCATAAACCCAATATACATCAATTGGAACTTCTTCACCTGCAAATGTTATTTCGGAAGGAACAGGAGGCGAAGTTATCGTATTTTCGCAATTATATCTAATAGGCTCATTTTCAGTTTTACTTTTAGTTACTGCCCAACAGCACGTGCCAATGAAAATAATAGTTATTAGACACGAAGTTACGAATATGATATTTTTTTTCATTGTTTATCAATATCTAATTATCAATAATTTATAGATAATAGAAGATTATTATGATTCATCTGAGAAATTATCAATTTCCTCTCGCAAATTTTCCATAATAAAACTTTGACGTTGAGGAGTGTTTTTTCCCATATAGTACTCAATAATGGCATCAATATTACTTTTTGAATCCAATACTACAGGCTCTAATCGTATTGATTTTCCAATAAAATTCTTAAATTCGTTAGAAGATATTTCGCCCAATCCTTTAAATCGTGTAATTTCAGGCTTTTTTCCTAATGATTTAATAGCTTCTTGTTTCTCTTCTTCAGAGTAGCAATAGAGAGTTTTTTGTTTATTGCGAACACGGAAGAGAGGGGTTTGAAGTACGAAAACATGTCCAGAGCGAACAACATCTGGAAAATATTTTAGGAAAAAGGCTAAAAGAAGTAATCTAATATGCATACCGTCAACATCGGCATCGGTAGCGATAATGATATTGTTGTATCGAAGTCCTTCAACACCATCTTCTATATTTAAGGCAGCTTGCAATAAGCTTAGTTCTTCGTTTGCATAGATAGCACTTTTAGATTTGATGATATTAGCAGGTTTACCTTTAAGACTAAAAACAGCTTGTGTATTAGCATCGCGAGAGGCGGTGATGGAGCCAGAGGCAGAGTTGCCCTCAGTAATGAATATCATTGTTTCGAGTCCGCGAGGGTCATTTGTATTGAAATGATAGCGACAATCGCGAAGTTTTTTATTGTGCAGACTTACCTTTTTTTGAATTTCTTTAGTCTGTTTTTTGAGGTTAGAGATAGCAATACGATCTTTTTCAGCCTCTTGGATACGCGCTTGCATAGCTTCAGCCACATCAGGATTTCTATGCAGGTGATTATCTAAAAGTTTTCCAATTTTATCATTTACATAGTTACGTATAGTTTGTCCATTAGGAGACATATTTTCAGAACCAAGTTTTGTTTTAGTTTGCGATTCAAAAATCGGTTCCTTAACACGAATTGACATAGTGGCAACTAAGGCATTTCTAATATCGGAAGGGTCGTAGTTTTTCTTATAGAAGTCGCGTACGGTTTTAACAATAGCTTCGCGCATAGCTTGTTGGTGAGTTCCACCGTGAGAGGTAAACTGGCTATTTACGAAAGTATAATATTCTTCGCCATATTTTCTATTAGTGTGAACCATGGCAAACTCAAAATCGTCGTCTTTGAGATAGATAGGTTTGTACAAAACGTCATCTCCTGTAGTTTTGGTTAGTAAATCAAGCAATCCATTTTTAGAAAAATATTTTTTACCATTAAAATTGATAGTAAGTCCGCGGTTGATATAAACGTAATTCCATAGGAGTTTATCAATGTAGTCGTTATACCAATCAAAATTTTCAAATATAGAATTATCAGGAAGAAATTCTATTAGAGTTCCATTTTTTTCATCAGTGGAAATAATGGGATGTTCACGAACTAATTTTCCGCGGGAAAATTCAGCGCGTTTAAGTTGACCGTCTCTAACGCTTTGAACCACGAAATCGGACGATAGAGCGTTCACAGCTTTTACACCCACACCATTCATTCCGATAGAAACCTCGAAGGCTGAGCCGTCTTTAAACTTGCCGCCAGTATTCATTTTAGAGACACAATCAACAACTTTATTAAGGGGAATTCCTCGACCATAGTCTCGCACAGAAGCGCGTTTATCTTTGATAGTTATATCGAAAGAACGACCGTGACCCTCCATAAACTCATCGATAGAGTTGTCAATAACTTCCTTTAATAAAACGTAAATTCCATCATCGTTAGAAGATCCATCGCCCAGCTTTCCTATATACATTCCTGGGCGCATTCGAATGTGCTCATCCCAATCTAAGGTTACTATATTGTCATCCTGATAATCTGCCATAATTCATCGTCTTACTGCTGTAAACAAAGTTGTAAATACAGCATTATTGTTTGCTTTAGTGGTTTGTTAATGGTTATGCTTATGAGTTTTTCCAAAAGCGGTGCAAAAATAATGATTTTATTTTATTTTTAGTCCAAAATAGAGAAATAATTAGGATTTTTAGAACAATAATATCTTAAGAGTGAAAAGGAGTAGTTAAAAAAGTTATTTAATAAAAAAAATATCCTAATTTTTGATTTAATTTTCTACATTTGCAGGCAAAATTATTGTGATTAATTTTTCTAAAAAACAGAAATGAAAAAACTTTTTTATTTTGTGGTTGTTATGATTTTATTTTCTGGCTGCGCAGCTCAGAAAAAAGTTGTTTCAGTAGGAAAAGAGGCTAACGAAGTAGTTCTCAAGAGTGGTCAGACTTGTGAAATTGAATTTATAACTAATGCTTCAACTGGTTTTTGGTGGCAATTGATAAATGAAGATGAAATAGACATTGTAGAGTCGTTGGATAGCCGTTATACAAGCGATGCTCCAGAAGGTATGGTAGGTGCCTCAAGTACTCGATATTGGAAATTCAAAGCTTTACAAAAAGGTACCCAAACATTAAGGTTTGTATATGCTCGCGAAAGTGTTAAAAAACCAGCTCGTACAAGAGATGTTATAATCACTGTAAAATAATGCGACATTCTATTTTTGTTGCTATTCCGGCTATGAATGAGTCGGAGTTTCTACCTAAGACACTTGATTCCCTTGCTTCTCAAATTACTAATTTTAATTTTGAAGTTTTTGTATGTGTAAACCAACCAGAAAGTTATTGGTTAGATTCAGCAAGAAAGCATATCTGTATTGATAATTTAAAAACGCTCCAATTCCTTCGTAATTATGAAAAATTAACATTACATATTATTGATAAATCTTCACAAGGTTGTGGTTGGGATAATAAGAAATTTGGGGTTGGGTATGCGCGAAAAACACTAATAGACACAATTTTACAAAAATCAAATCCTAACGATATTATAGTTAGTTTTGATGCAGATACTATAGTTAAGTCTGATTATTTGCAAACGATATTTAATAATTTTAACACAAATAGTGAAGTAAATGCAATAGCTGTGCCGTATTATCATTTGATAGATGGTTATGAAGAAAAAATCGCAAAGTCGATTCTTCGTTATGAGATTTATATGCGAAATTTTCTTGTTAACTTATTGAAAATCAACAGTCCGTATGCTTTTACGGCACTTGGATCCGCAATAGCAATGAAAGCAAAAGCTGTTTCAAAAATCGGAGGAATAACACCTCATCAAAGTGGTGAAGATTTCTATCTTTTGCAGAAATTTGCGAAAATGGGCGGATTGAGTATTTTTAATAAAGAATGTGTGTATCCTTCACCGCGTTCCTCAGATAGAGTTCCATTCGGTACTGGTCCAGCCGTAACTATGGGCGTTTCAGGAATCGGGGAGAGTTACCCTATTTATCACTATTCTTCATTCATTCCAATAGGAGAAGCATACGAAAATATGATTCTCCTATACAACAAACAGATTGAAGATGAATCCAATAAATTTTTACATTTTTTAAGATTACAAAATAGAGGGAATGAAATTTGGACTGCGATTCGCGATAATGTTTCTGATTATCAACATTTTATAAAAGCTTTTCATCAGAAAGCTGATGGTTTAAGGATTTTACAATTTGTGAGAAGCCAACATAAAACAAATTTAATTTCAGACGAACAAGCATTAGGTGAGAATTTGAGATTTTGGTTTTCAAAAAACATTATGAAGGATAGTTTTAGTTTCGAAAAATCATCAATAGTAGAACTTGATGAGGTGCGAAATTTTTTGTTTGTGGAAGAAATGAAAATGCGAAAACAAAGCAGATAAAGAGATAATTCTGTGTTTTTTTGCAATTATTTTCTTGTTTAATTTTAGAATACAGGGTAACAAAGATTTTCCAAGTTTGCCGTTAATTTAAAAAAATCGTAGAGGTGGAGTTTACTCCGTCTCTACGATTAAGATAATGTAACTTAAAAATAGTAACGCGGGTTTCACCTCATTATTATTTTTAGGTGAACAGCAAAAAATCTAACAACCAATAACCTTTTCAGTTTTTTTCATAAGGTTTTTTTCGATTTTGTCGGCTTTAATAACAAAATCGTGAGCTTTATTTATCATTTTTTCTGCGTATTCTTTATCTTGCAAAGAAGAAGCGTTGATTTTAACGTTAAGGTAAGCTCCATGGATAGCTGCGCGAGCGCAGAGAACGCCGACGCCAGCATCGGACACGGAGTTAGGATTACCTTTGTTAATCATTGCTTCGCAAATTTCAAACACTTTGAAAGAAGTTTCTATTGTGCGCATGGGAACTTCAGTGGCATATTTGGTTGCATCTTGGATAGCTTTAGTTCTTGCGGCTTTTTCTTCTGTAGTACCTTTAGGCATTCCAAAGGCATTCATTATAACATTGAAAGCATTAGTATCTTCATCAACAAGGGCGAGTAATTGGTCTTTAACGATTTGTCCTTTTTCAGCCCATTGTGAAAAATAAGCCCATTTATCGTCCCAGCCAGGTTTATGAGAAGAGAGGTTTGCGACCATAGTTCCGAGCGCAGCACCTAAAGCACCCATATAAGCAGAAATAGAGCCTCCTCCAGGTGCAGGACTTTCTGAAGCTGTTTCGTTAGCGAAATTAGCGCAAGACATATTCACCAGTTTTGGAGTGGTATCTTCCTTTTCGAGGAGATATTCGATCACTTTTTCTTCAGGATTAAAAGGTTTAAGGTCATCTAATCCCATAGATTTAACAGCGATTTTAATCATTTCGTGTTCATCAATACCGAGAGAGCGTTTTTGTTTAGCAAGATAATATTTTCCAGCTTGAATAAGAACTTTTTTGGGAATAAGACCAACAATTTCTGCACCAGTAATGCGAATACCACGTTTAGCAGCCTTAGCACAAACTTCATCGAATGCTACATGAAGAGGGGTTGCGTTTATATCGGTGATATTCATAGAAACTTGAGCGATACCATACTCATCAATATACCAGCCAATAGCTTTAGTACCTTTAAGAGTACCTGGTTGCATTATAGTTTCACCATTTTCATCTTTCAAAATTTTTCCAGTAATCTTGTTACCTTCTCGTTTAGGGCGTCCTTTTTCGCGAACATCGAAAGCGATAGCATTGGCGCGACGTGTAGAAGTAGTATTCAAATTGTAATTCACAGCTATAAGAAAATCACGGGCGCCAATAGCAGTAGCTCCGCTTTTAGCAACGCTTTCTGTAAATTTTGCAGGTCCAAAATCTGGTTTCCATTCTTTAGAAGTTATTCTATCTTTCAAAGCTTCATATTCGCCTTGGCGGCAGTTTGCCAAATTGCGGCGTTCTTCTTTGAAAGCTGCATTTTCATAACAATATACGGGAATATCGAGTTCTTTTCCAACTCTTTCTGCAAGTTTGCGGGCATATTCAACGGTTTCTTCCATACTGATATTAGCGATAGGTACTAAAGGACAAACGTCTGTAGCTCCGAAACGAGGGTGATCACCGTGATGGTTGCGCATATCAATAAGTTCTTGGCACTTAGCGATAAATTTCACAGCAGTATCAACAACTGCTTCAGGTTCACCAACGAAAGTAACAACGGTGCGATTTGTTGTAGCACCAGGATCAACATCTAATAATGTTACACCTTCAGATTGGCGGATAACATCAACAACTTGGTTGATAATATCACTATTTCTTCCTTCACTAAAATTAGGAACGCATTCTATCAATTGTTTCATTTCTGTTTTTATTTTATTGTCGATTAAACAAATTCTTTACCAAAATCTACTTGAATATCAGTAACATATTGTCGTATTTGTTGTTCATCAGATTTCTTGCAAATCAGGAGCATATTATCATTTTCAACTACAATATAATCATCCAAACCTTGAACAACGACAACTTTATTTCTGGGCATATTTATAATACATTTACTTGATTCATAAATTTTTACGTGATTACCTACAACCGTATTTAGATTTTCATCTTTTTTTCTCAATTCGTATAAAGAGCTCCATGTTCCGAGGTCTGACCAGCCAAAATTAGCAGCATAAACCCATATATTTTCAGCTTTTTCCATAATTCCGTAGTCAATAGAAATTTTTTTACACACTTGGTAGATGCGGTCTATAAAATCATTTTCTTGAGGAGTATTATAGAGTCCTTCTCCTTGGCGGAACAAGTCATAAATATCAGGAAGAAATTTCTCGAAAGCTTCGTTGATAGTAGAAAGTGAAGTTATGAAAATACCAGCATTCCATAGAAAATCGCCGCTTTCGAGGAAGCTCTTAGCCATTTCTAACTCAGGTTTTTCGGTAAAAGTTTTAACAGCGTAAACAGAAGAATTACTTTCTAAAGAGTTATCTTCATCATATTGAATATAGCCATAACCAGTATTAGGAAAAGTAGGTCTAATGCCAATAGTTAGCAGATATGGGTTGTTAGAGGTGATATTCAACCCCTTTTCAATGATATCAACGAATAGGTCTTCCTTTTCAATGAAGTGGTCGGAAGGAGCCACAACGATTATAGCATTAGGGTTTTTAGCTTTAATTTTGAAGCATGCGTAAGCAATGCAAGGAGCAGTATTTCTGCGATAGGGTTCCAAAATAACCTGTTCATCGGAAAGTTCGGGAAGTTGTTCTTTGGTAATATCTTTATAGGATTTGTTAGTAACGATATAAATATTTTCTTTAGGGCATACTTTTGCGAAGCGGTTAAAAGTTTTTTGGATTAGGGTTTCGCCATCGCCTAAAATATCTATAAATTGTTTAGGAGTGTTGCTGTTACTTACAGGCCAGAAGCGTGCACCTACACCACCAGCCATAATAACACAGTAATAGTTATGATTTTGCATTATTAAAATAATTTATTAGTTTTCGTTTAAAGCTTTTACACCAGGGAGTTCTTTACCTTCAAGATATTCTAACATAGCGCCGCCGCCAGTGCTGATATAAGAAATATATTCTCCTAAATCGTATTTATTAATTGCTGCTATAGAGTCGCCGCCGCCTACAATAGAGTAAGCACCTGCTAAAGTAGCAGCTGCAACGCTCAGAGCCACAGCGCGAGTTCCTTTGCTAAAGTTTTTAAGTTCAAAGACACCAACAGGACCGTTCCACAAAATAGTGTTTGAATTTTTGATAACTTGAGCAATATTCCTACGACTCTTCGGTCCAATATCTAAACCTTCCCATCCTTCAGGAATGTTATTGTCGTTAGGGATTAGAATATTAGCATCATTGCTAAAACGGTCGGCGCAAACACTATCTAAACGAACAACAAAATTAACGCCAGTTTTATCAACTTCTCTGAGAATATCTTTAGCAACGTCAAGCATATCAGGTTCAAAAAGAGAATTTCCAATTTCGAGTCCCATAGCTTTAAGGAAAGTATAGCTTAAACCACCGCCAA
Source organism: uncultured Bacteroidota bacterium (assembly GCA_902797625.1). Taxonomy (GTDB): domain Bacteria; phylum Bacteroidota; class Bacteroidia; order Bacteroidales; family WCHB1-69; genus F23-D06. Next base: position 11,796 of record CADBTU010000058.1, read on the forward strand.
CAACGAGGTTATCAACTTTATGCAATAGGTTTTTGAGAATATTGATTTTAGTGGAAACCTTTGATCCACCAATAATAGCAGTGAAAGGTCGAACTTGTCCATTTAGAGTTTTTTCGAGATTCATTACTTCGTTATAAAGTAAAAACCCAGCGAATGATTTTCCATTAAAGAATTGTGCAATAGTTGCTGTGGAGGCGTGTTCGCGGTGAGCAGTACCGAAAGCGTCATTCACATAAACGTCACCGAGACGCGCAATAGCTTTTGCAAATTCAACATCACCTTTTTCCTCCTCTTTATGGAAACGCAGGTTTTCCATAAGTACAATACTGTTAGGGTTAAGATTTTTGCAAATATTTTCCGCTTCTGTAGAGAGTACATCTCCACCAAAGATAACCTCTTTTTCTAATATTTCAGATACTTTACTTACAATGTGGCGCAATGAAAATTCATCATTAGCTTCACCTTTTGGGCGTCCAAGATGAGACAAAAGCACAACCGAGCCACCATCGTTAAGAATTTTATATATGGTCTCTTTTGTGCGTTCAATACGGGTTGTGTCAGTTACTTCAAATTGTTCGTTCAAAGGAACGTTGTAGTCAACTCTAATTAGGGCTCTTTCGCCACTAAAATTATGTTCATTGATTGATTTCATAATTATGTTTTTTTTGTGAATAAACTGTATTAAATTGCCACGTCAGCTTTAATGTGTGGATGAGGGTTGTAATTTTCTAATTTGAAATCTTCGTACTTGAATTTGAAAATATCTTGAACATCTGGATTTATAATCATTTTCGGTAGTTGTCGAGGTTCACGTTCAAGTTGAAGGCGGGCTTGTTCGATGTGATTGGAGTAAATATGGGCATCACCGAAAGAGTGGATAAATTCTTTAGCTTTTAAGTTGCATACTTGAGCCACCATCATAGTTAGTAAAGCATAAGAGGCTATATTAAAAGGAACACCAAGAAAGACGTCAGCACTGCGCTGATAAAGTTGACACGAAAGTTCGCCTTTATTGACGTAAAACTGGAATAAAGCGTGGCAAGGAGGAAGAGCCATTTGGTCAACGTCGGCAACATTCCAAGCACTAACTATTAGTCTGCGTGAATCGGGGTTGTTTTTTATTTGTGTTATTAGATTAGATATTTGGTCAATAGTTCTGTGGTCGGGAGTTTCCCACGAACGCCACTGTTTTCCATATACAGGACCTAAGTCGCCTTTCTCGTCTGCCCATTCGTCCCAAATAGATACACCATTGTCGTGTAAATATTTAATGTTTGTATTTCCACTTAGAAACCATAATAGTTCATGAATGATAGAGCGAAGGTGTAATTTTTTTGTTGTTAGTAAAGGAAATCCTTTTTCTAAATCGAAACGCATTTGGTATCCGAATATACTATATGTTCCTGTTCCTGTGCGATCGGATTTGAAATGGCCTTCATCTAAAATATTTTGCAATAAATCTAAATATTGCTTCATAATACCTGTTATTCTGAAATTTCCATACTTTCTAACAAGTCGATAACAGCCATAAGACTATTGTTTTCAACTTTTTCAATTTCACCATTGTCGCAAAGTTCTGCCATTTTTGAATCTATTGGCATTTTAGCTAATAGATTTATGTTAAAATCTTTAGCAACACTTTCGGCTTTACTTTTACCAAATAACGATATTTTCTCGTTGCAGTGTGGACAAATAGCATAACTATAGTTTTCAATCAAGCCCAATATAGGAACGTTCATCATTTCAGCCATATTTACAGCTTTGCTAACAATCAATCCTACGAGGTCTTGAGGAGAGGTTATCATTAAAATGCCGTCTAATGTTATAGTTTGGAAAACAGTAAGAGGTACATCTCCAGTTCCAGGAGGCATATCAATAAGAAGAAAGTCAATATTTTCCCATATCACTTCAGTCCAGAATTGTTTTACCATACCAGCAATCATAGGACCGCGCCAAATAACGGGAGATTTTTCATCGGCGATTAGCAAGTTGCTTGAAATAACCTTGATACCAGTTTCTGTTTCAGCAGGATATACACCTTGTTCAGAACCTCTGACCATTTCGTGAAGGTTGAACATTTTTGGTATAGAAGGACCTGTAATATCTGCATCTAAAATACCAACGCGGTATCCTTTTCTACGAAGTTCAACGGCCAAGAGGGAAGTTACAGAACTTTTTCCAACACCTCCCTTACCGCTAACAATACCAATAACTTTTTTAATGTTACTCAGTGCATTAGGTTTCTCGTGCATATCACGAGAACCGCAATCATGTTGGTTGCAGCCTTGACAATTATGATTACATTCACTCATTTCATCTGTTTTTTAGACAGCGCAAAAGTACAAAAATAAGTGATATAACTTCGATTTATATTATTGCTGTCCGCTAAAACCTCAAAAGGAAGTTTTTGTAGCGAATCGTCATGATGCCGTTATAAAATCTAATTGCAATATATGTTCGGTTCAGGAAAA
>CADBTU010000059.1 GCA_902797625.1 uncultured Bacteroidota bacterium
GAACATATTGTTTTTAACGTCCTGCACGTATATGTGTGGGGCGTTTTTTTGTCAATGCAAAGCTATCGAAAACTTGAATATTTAAAAATTATAAAGTAAAAATCCCGAAAAAAATGTACTTTTGCATTTCGATTCCTAATGATACAATTAGGTATAACATTGTTTATAATAAAACAAGTATAAATGGATAAATTATTACACGTTTCTGGCTCCCCACACGTTCATAGCGGTGAATCTGTAAAGAAGATTATGTGGGCTGTGGTAGCTTCGTTGATGCCAGCATTTTTTGTTTCAGTTTACTATTTTGGACTGCCTGTGATAATCTTAACATTAGTATCTATCGGGGGTTGTGTTTTATTTGAGTATCTAATACAGAAGTTTTTGATGCACAAAAAAACAACTATTGATGATGGTTCAGCGGTAGTTACAGGACTTCTTCTTGCTTTTAATGTTCCTTCTAATCTTCCTATATGGATTATGATAATAGGTGCATTAGTGGCTATTGGTATAGCAAAAATGCCTTTCGGGGGATTAGGACACAATCCTTTCAACCCTGCATTGGTGGCACGAGTAACACTGCTTATTGCCTTTCCTGTGCAAATGACATCATGGCCTATTCCAGAAGCTATTTGGGGATTTTCTGATGCCATTACTGGTCCTACTACACTTGGTTTAATCAGTGAAGGTGGTGATTTTGAAAATATTCCAACTTATGCAGACCTATTATTAGGTAGCATGGGAGGAAGTTTTGGCGAAGTGTCAGCAATAGCACTTCTTGTTGGTGCTGGCTTCTTGATGTGGAAAAAAATAATAACTTGGCATATTCCAGTATCTTTTATTGCAACAGTTTTCATCATTGCGGGTATATTCCATCTTATAAATCCAGCTGTGTATGTAAATCCTTTTATACATATCCTCGCTGGTGGATTGATACTCGGTGCTTGTTTCATGGCAACCGATATGGTAACCTCTCCAACATCGCCATGGGGTATGATTATTTTCGGCTGCGGTTGCGGACTAATAACTATTGTTATTCGTCTTTTTGGGGCTTACCCAGAAGGTGTATCTTTCTCAATTTTATTAATGAATGCCGCTGTGCCTCTTATAAACAAGGGCTTCAAACCTAAACAATTTGCCAAATAGAAAAAACTAAACATTATGACAGCAAAAAAAGAATCAATATGGCGTTTGGTAATCGTTCTAACAACGATCTCTCTATTGGCTGCATTAGCACTGACTGGCGTGTATGCCCTAACCAAAGGTCCAATCGAAAAAGGTCAAAAAGAGAAAAAAGAACAAGCTCTATACTCTGTGCTTCCTAAGTATGAAGGAACCGTTCGCGACACTGTAATTATTGACGCTAACAATGAACCTATTCCTGTACATTTAGCTATCAATAAGGAAGGGAAAATTTGCGGAGCAGGTATCGAAACCTATACTAAAAAGGCTTTCTCTGGTCGCTTCGATTTGATGGTAGGCTTTGATGTTGATGGAACAATTGTAAACACAGAAGTTATCAAATCTGCTGAAACACCAGGACTCGGTGATAAAATCAATAAAGACAAAAGCAATTTTGCCAACCAATTTAACGGCAAAAATCCTAACGATTTTAAGCTTCTCGTTACGAAAGATAAGGGCGATGTTGATGCCATAACAGCAGCAACAATCTCTTCAAGAGCTTATTGCGACGCAGTTGAACGCGCCTATGAAGTTTTTATGAAAATAAAGGAGGGAAACAATGAGTAATAAACTAAATATTTTAACAAGAGGATTTTTTAAAGAAAATCCTGCACTTATATTAGTGTTGGGCTGTTGTCCTACACTTGCTGTTACTACATCAGTTAATAATGCTTTAGGTATGGGAGCTGCCACAACTTTTGTGCTTCTGATGTCTAATATTTTAATTTCTGCTCTCAAAAATGTAATTCCTAATAAAGTAAGAATTCCTTGCTATATCGTCATCATTGCTACTTTTGTGAGTATGATCGACCTTCTTATTCAAGGTTTTCTCCCTTCTTTGTCAGCAAGTCTTGGGGTTTTCATACCTTTGATTGTAGTTAATTGTATAGTATTAGGACGCGCTGAGGCTTTCGCCAATAAAAACAACGTTTTTGATTCTATGTTAGATGGACTCGGAATGGGTATCGGATTCACAATAGCATTAGTTTTAATTGGTGCGGTACGTGAAATACTCGGAGCTGGATCTTTCATGGGATTTCAGTTTATCCCTTCTGAATACAATATGCTTATCTTCGTTCTTGCACCTGGTGCTTTTATCGTGTTTGGTTTTGTAATGGCCATAGTAAAACATTTGGTAAATGTATCTGAAGAGAAGAAAAAACTTAAGAAAATACAAGAATAATTAACCTTTAGAAATTTCTATCTATGGAATATATTATAATGATAATCGGAGCTGTATTAGTTAACAACATCATTTTAGTGCAGTTCTTAGGTATTTGTCCTTTCTTAGGTGTTTCAAGTAAAGTGAATACATCCTTAGGAATGGGTGCAGCCGTAACTTTCGTAATGGCTCTTGCTACTTTAGTAACATCGTTGCTTCAAAAATACATTCTTCTCCCTTTAGAAATAACATATCTCCAAACCATAGTTTTTATTTTGGTTATTGCCAGCCTGGTGCAGATGGTGGAGATAATGCTCAAAAAGGTGAGTCCTTCTTTATATCGCGCACTCGGCGTATTTTTGCCTCTAATCACAACTAACTGCGCTGTATTAGGAGTGGCTATCAACGTTACTCAACAAACTATCATTCCAGGACATGGATTCTCGATAATTGATAACACACTATACGCTGTAAGCATTTCTATAGGTTTTACTCTTGCTATAGTAATTTTTGCTGGACTTCGTGAACAGCTTGATTTGGTTGATATTCCTAAAGGAATGAAAGGTGCTCCAATAGCACTTATTACTGCAGGAATCCTCGCTATGGCTTTTATGGGGTTCGCAAATTTAGTATAAAATTATTTGAAACAAAAATCTCGCGTTATTATCTCTTTTGACAATTTATAAAATTCGCTAAAGATATTTATCCTCAAGAGGTTTCGCAAAGCTGTATCTGAAAGATTAAAAAAATAGCGAAAATAGTGCCACAATTCTTTTAGTTGCGCTAATGCTCCACTTTCTGTTCTATATGACAATAGCACTTCAACATAATTATCATAAAAAACCTCAAACCTATCTATAAAATCTCCCTCTTTAATGTTTTGCTTTATCTCTTCAGCAAGAAAAGGATTACTTAACAGACCTCTACCCAACATCCAGCCTTGAACAGAAGGAAATCTATTAGAGATTCTGATGAAATCTTCTTTAGAAAATATATCTCCACTATAAATCAATTTATGATTTGTAATTGACAGACAGGTATTCAATGATTCGTAATCAACATCGCCCTCATATAGATTAACACCTAAACGCGGATGAAGAACAATAAAATCAATTGGATAGGATTCCATTCTGCATAAAATATTGAAACTTTCAAGTTCGCTGCGGAGTCCTAACCTCATCTTAAGAGAAATTCTATAACTTGTGTTTATAGTAATTAATTCAACAATCTTTTCCACTCTTTCAGGGTCGGTCAGCAAAGAGCAACCTCTTTTGTGCCTCAAGACTTTTGAAGATGGGCATCCTAAATTGATGTTAAATCGCTCGTAACCAAAATTATCATTCAGAAAATTAAGAGTATCTACGAAATATTGAGGTTCGTTACCCATCAGTTGCGGTATAAGTCGCACCGAAGTGTTATTTTCAGGAAACACATCTTCCCAAACTCGTCTGTTTATCTGTCTAATAGATTGAACAGCAATAAAAGGAGAGATACAAAAGTCCACACCTCCAAAATGATTAAATAAAGTATTTCGGAGGTGATAATTAGTTATACCGTGTAGCGGCGCAAGCCAGATTTCAGGATTTGTCAATAAATAACAATCTTATGTGTTTCTACAAAATTATCATGGGCAACACGAACAAGATAAACTCCTGGAGTTAAAGTTTTTGCATTGATTTGTGTATCATTCTCTCCAACTCCGCTCAACAAAATCTTACCTTTAATATCACATATTTCCCAATTATATTCACTTTCTAATTCTGTTTTAATATTGAAGAGGCCTGTAGAAGGATTAGGAGCAACAATAGTTTCCTTTTTCTGAATTTGAGATACATCAAGAGGGGCATCAAGTATTTCAACATCATCAACATAGAGAACAGAATTTTTATTTACTGTAGCTGACGACATTATAATCAGCTGTATAGTATCACAAGGTGCATCTACCAAGTTGAAATTAACACCAACTTGAGAATATTGCTCGCGGGTATCGTAGGTATTATAGGTAAAATCTACGATTTGACCATCTTTTTTAGTAAGGGCAATAATTGACATCTGGTCATTGCCATCTGGAAGATATTTTATCCACATACTTATTGCAGCAGGTGTTTTACTACATGGTACTCCTTTTGCAAGTATTTTTATCAAAGATGATAAAGACGTAAGATTATCAAAATCAAAAGAATTACCTGTTGTATCTTGCATTGATTGAACTATATTCATCAAATCTTCAACTGGTATTGAGAAGCCTTCAGCTTCGCCAAGCTGTAAAATTCCAGGAATCTTAACAGTGTATCCTACAACTGGAACTGTAAACTCTGATGAATGAATCATTATTGCACTTTCGCCAGAATGAGAATCTGTTGTTTTTTCTCCAAATTCCACCGCAATAGGAAAATTTATGATAGAAGTTAACGTCCCGTGTAGGTCTGTGGTCCAACCCACAGGCTTTCCATAGTACCACATTTCAAAACCTCCGTTAGTAATTGGTTGTGCTTCTGCTAAAGATAGAAACATGGTAACACTAATAAATAAAAAAAACTTTTTCATATATAACAAAATTTAACAAATATCACAAAAATAATAGTAACTTCTGTGCGCAAACAACCAGAAAATATAGAACAATGTTAAGTTTCATCAAAAATCGTCTCATAATAAATTCTCCATATTCAGTAATAGAACGAAGCATTGGACCCTTTGTTGCAAAAAATCATTTGGCAACCGCAACCTGCAAAGTATGACGACTATTTTGTCGAATATATACTTCACGACCTTTAAGAATATTTTTTTCAGACTCCTCGTCATAATGTCGAATAGTAAAAAGTTCAACATTATCATTATATTTCACAGAATACTTCTCTTTAAGGGTTTCCATACAAGGTTTTAGCTTGAGTGGAATATTGTCGATACACACAGTGAAAGTTAGTGCAGAATTCTGAATCATATTTATCTTTACTCTGTACTGAGATAATATTGCAAGAATTTCTGAGAGAGAGTCAACACCTACTATAGAGAAATCGCGAGGTGAAATTGAGAGAAGCAACTGATTATCTTTAACTATTATTGACGGGAGTTTAGAATCTTCCGCTTTATTAGTGATTTTTGTGCCAGAGAGCATAGGGTCAAAAAAAGATTTCACATATAGCGGAATATTTTTTTGGTGCAACGGACGAAGAGTTTTAGGATGAATTACGCTTGCACCGTAATATGCAAGTTCCACTGTTTCGTAATAAGTTAAAGTATCTAACTTCACAGCGTCAGGAAAGCGTTTAGGGTCAGCATTTAGAACTCCTGGAACATCTTTCCAAACAGTAACAGATTCAGCATCAAGCGAATAAGCTAATATTGCTGCCGAAAAATCAGAACCCTCACGACCAAGAGTTGTAGTTTGATTCTCTGCTGTACCTGCAATAAATCCTTGAGTTAAAAACACTTTATTATCAGTATTTTGGAAATCTTGAAATTTAGTTTGTACCAATTTCTCTGTAGTATTCCAATCTATATGCCCCTCGCGGTAAGTGTTGTCGGTGCGAACAATGCGCCTCGCATCAACCCATTCGGTTTTGACTCCTTCACTATTTAGAAAATGAGATATTATAGTAGTTGATAGCAACTCTCCAAAGCTAACTATTCTATCATAATCATAATCATAATTATCTGAAATTGGCTGATTAAGTTGATCTTCAAGTTGGGAAAACAGTTCTGAAATAGAATGCAAACACCTTTCTGGTGAAATAAATAGTTGTTTAGTTGTTGCTACGTGTTGATTTTTGAGTTCAGCAAGAAGATTTCCAATATTTTCTGGACAATTTCGATAAGAATCCAACACTTTTTCAAGAAAATTGGTAGTTTTTCCCATAGCAGAAATAACAACTACCAATCTATCCTCTTTGAATTTTAAGAGTATCTCTTTGAGATTTCTGATTGCTGGAGCATCCTTAACAGAGGCACCTCCGAATTTAAACACTTTCATAATTATTCTTCCTCGTTTTTAATTACTTGTAGTACAGTTGTTCCTACTATTTTAAGGGAATTTCTATCAATATTATTGATATTATCGTTGAGAGTGTGCCAAGAAGAGTGAAAACCTGTTCCAGAGGCAGCATCATAATGAATTATATC
>CADBTU010000060.1 GCA_902797625.1 uncultured Bacteroidota bacterium
GCCATGTTGTGTTGTACACGGTATCCACGATTTACTTGTATTTCACCTTTATCGTCAACCCAAGTTACCTTGAATTTGATAATTCTTTCAGGTTCCAACAATCTTTCAACGATCTTGTATTGATCGTATTTTGGATGTTCGTTAACGAAATCACAGATGGTTTCGAGAACTTCTTTTACAGCCTGGTTGTACAAAGGTTGACCAGGATTTCTTTCTTCAGTTTGTTTAATTAATTTTTGAAGATCCATACTATTTATTTTTTAAGTTTGGTTTTTTAGTTAATGTTCAAATTCGGGTGCAAAGGTATAAAATTTATCAAATATTGTTCACTTGAAAAAATATTTTTGAATAAATACAAATCCATCCTACCCATATTGTTTTTTTATACAATTATCTCAGTCTGTCAGCGGAACGAACTAATATTTCATCTTTTCTAACAAATCTATTTGCAAGGAATAACGAAGCTGCTTCAGCAATAATCATTATACAAAGTGGAACATAATTATATTCAAAAGTGTAGTTTTCGCCTCTTCCAGCAAAAAATTTATTAAAAATCATATCTGGACATACCCACAAAGTTAAGAAAAGTGTTATTAGAAGAAAGATTTCTGTTATTGATATTAATCTCATTTGTCTTATCCTATTTTTAAAAGAAAATAGTGCTATTGCCGACAATATGGCTGTTAAAGCAAAACAAAAAGCGATATAATAATTTCTGATGACTGAAATTCCTTCTGGTACATTCTCTTTTAGAGAAATAGAATTATAAACATATTGTGCTGCGTCAGTATTTAAATATCCTAATGGTATAAAAATTAAAACAATAGGAAGAATAAATGCTATAAAAAGAAAAATGCTTTGAATTCTTTGAATCATAAAAATAATTATTATTGAAATGTTTTGTTTAATGTTATTGTAGGTAATTTAGTACCTTTTGATGTTGAATTTACTATTGATATGTATGGTGTGAATTTAATTTTCACGTTAGACTCTGTCCCACTACCGTAATCGAGAAGATTTTTGGCAAAATTCACAACACTTTTAGTCTCTCCGTTTTTAACAATACCTAACAGGTCAACAGTTAAAGGTACAGAAATAACAGTAGTAGATTGTGGATTTATAAGGGTTGTTTTCGAAGCACTGCTTCCCTGTGCAATAGAGTTGCCATCTAAAAAAAGATCATAATCGTAAGCACACAACTTAGCAGGATTATCTGTTTCGTTCTTCGCGTTCACATTTACATTGCAACCAACTTTAAAGTCCTTATTTTTTATGGCAATTGCAGCTTTTTGCAAATCAGAAAACGAAAGATCGTTAATACTTTTAATATTGTTTAGATTAATGCCTGCCCATGTTATATTTGAAATATTGGCAAGATTAAATTTACAGTTAATAAGATTAACAAGTTGAACCAATCCACAACCTATAAAATAGATTGTAAATAGATAAACAACAAAAATTAAGATAACTTTTTTAAAAGTTTTCATTTTTAAGGAGTTAAATATTAGAAGTTAAAAAAACACACTACCATCTTGCATAAGAATTTTACGATCAGACAATTGTGCTAATTCTTCATTATGTGTAACTATAATAAATGTTTGTTGAAAAGTATCTCGAAGCACAAAAAATAAATCGTGTAGTTTGCGTGCGTTTTCAGAATCTAAATTACCAGAAGGTTCATCTGCGAGAATTATTTTAGGATTATTAACTAAAGCACGTGCAACTGACACTCTTTGTTGTTCTCCACCAGACAATTGTGAAGGTTTGTGCTCAAATCTCTCTGCAAGTTTAAGGAAGTTTAGAAGTTCTTTAGCACGGCTAAAGGCCTCTTTTTTTGATTTTCCTGCTATCAATGCGGGAAGAGCAACATTCTCAATGGCGGAAAATTCAGGTAGGAGACTATGAAACTGATAAACAAACCCTATGTTAGCGTTGCGAAATTCCGATAGTTTATCATCTTTTAGAGAATGTAAAGATACACCATCTATTATCACATCGCCAGAATCAGGCTTATCAAGAGTTCCAATGATATGCAACAATGTTGATTTTCCAGCACCTGAAGGCCCTACTATAGAAACCACTTTTCCGTGCTCAATTGTTAGAGATACATTTTTAAGCACTTTCAAACTGCCGTAACTCTTTTCAATTTCATTTACTTCTATCATAAACCTAAAAAAATAATCCCCTACCTTTGTAAAAAAATATAATGATAGGGGATTTCTATCTATTTTTTCTCAATTTCAGATGCCAAACGTGATGTTAAGAGAGGAATTATTTTGTTAACATCACCAACTATTCCTATATCTGAAACTGTAAATATAGGAGCAAACTTATCCTTATTCACCGCTACGATAAAGTCTGATTCTTCCATGCCTGCAAGGTGCTGAATAGCACCAGATATACCTAAGGCAAAATATATATCAGGGCGAACGGTTTTACCAGTTTGACCAACTTGTCTATCGTGAGCTATAATACCTGCATCAACCATTGCGCGGGAAGATGAGACTTCAGCATTAGGGAATACTTCAGCAAGTTTTTGAAGTTTTTCAAAACCTTCTTTATTACCTACACCACGACCGCCAGATACAAGAATTTTAGCATCTGTGATGTCAACTTTACCTTTATCAACTTTCACATTCTCAACCATGCGAACAAGAAACTTACTCTTGTCGAACTGAGGTTTAAAATTTATTACTTCGCCATTGCGATTGGTATCGCGTTCCATTTTTTGCATAACACCAGGGCGCACTGTTGACATTTGTGGGCGATGGTTAGTACACATAATAGTAGCCATCAAGTTTCCACCGAAAGCGGGACGAGTCATCATAAGTTCGCCTTCTTCAGAGATTTCAAGACGAGTACAATCTGCTGTCAAACCTGTTGTAAGACGAGCTGCTACACGAGGACCGAGGTCGCGACCGATAGTTGTTGCCCCTATCATTAAAATAGATGGTTTAAACTTATCAACAACCTGGCAAATAGCTTGAGCATATTGTTCTGTCAAATAATCTTTCAACTCTGGTTCATCAATACAGACAACTTCATCAGCACCAAATTCTATAAGCATTTGAGCGTGTTTGTTAATATTTTCTCCGAGTAATACAGCTACAACCTTTTCATTGAGGATGCCAGCCAATTCGTGAGCTTTTCCCAACAACTCCAACGCAACAGACTGAATCACTCCGTCGCGTTGTTCTGCAAATACAAAAATATTTTTATAATCGGATTTTTCCATATTTTCTGTCGTTTAGGTGTTAGATAATATATTTTTCTTTCAATTTGCTAATTATGATACCTACTGCCTCTTCTGGATCAACTTCATAAACTTGACCTGGAGATTTTTGAGGTTTTGTGAATGATTTTTTAACTCTTGTTGGTGAACCTTTCAAACCGAGAGTTGTTTCGTCAACATCAATTTTATCTGCACTCCAAATTTCAACCTCTTTATCAAAAGCTTCTATAATGCCTCTCACGTTCATATAGCGAGGTTTATTAGCTGTGGCGAGTACAGTCAACACACAAGGTGTTTGCACCTCAAGAATTTGATAACCTTCTTCGGTCTCTTTTTTTACGGTGCAAAGTCCGTCTTTATATTTTAGATCTACCACGTATGACACTTGCGGAAGGTCTAAATGTTCAGCCATTTCAGGGGCTACTTGAGCGGTATCACCATCAATAGCTTGACGCCCAGCTATTATTAGGTCATAATCAAGAGTTTTTATAGCACCTGCTAAAGCATTTGATGTTGCCAAAGTGTCAGCACCAGCAAACTTGCGGTCGCTCAATAATATTGCTCTATCAGCACCCATAGCAAAAGCCTCGCGACAAATTGCATCTGCCTGAGGTGGACCCATTGTTATAACTGTAACAGTGGCACCAAATTGGTCTTTCATTCTGAGAGCCATTTCCAAACCGCCTTTATCATCTGGATTCATAATACTTGGTACACCGTCGCGAATCAACGTACCTGTTTCTGGGTTGATCTTGATTTCGTTCGTGTTAGGAACTTGTTTAATACAAACTATTATGTTCATGCTTTTATATTTTTACTTAATAATTGAAGATTATTTAAAGAGATTTCCTGCAATAACCATACGTTGAACTTCAGATGTTCCTTCGTAGATTTCAGTAATTTTAGCATCACGCATCATTCTTTCAACAGGATATTCTCTGGTATAACCATAACCACCATGGAATTGTACAGCTTTAGTAGTTACTTCCATTGCTGTTTCCGCAGCAAAGAGTTTGCAGCGAGCGGCTTCTACTGCGTAAGGTAAGTGCATATCTTTGTTATATGCGGCCTGACGTACAAGAAGTCGGGCTGCTTGAATCTTTGCATCGAGGTCTGCCATTTGGAATTGTGTATTTTGGAAAGCAGATATTGCTCTACCAAATTGTTTACGCTCTTTTGTATATTTTACAGTTTCATCAAGGGCCCCTTGAGCAATTCCGAGAGCTTGAGCAGCGATTCCGATACGACCACCGTTTAACGTATTCATAGCTATTTTGAAACCTTTACCTTGTTCTCCAAGAATATTTTCTTTAGGAATACGACAATTCTCGAAGATAAGTTCACAAGTAGCTGAACCACGAATACCTAACTTTTTCTCTTTTTTTCCTATTGAGAAACCAGGGGTACCTTTTTCAACAATAAAAGCAGAAATTCCTCTTGTACCCAACTCTTTGCTTGTCATAGCCATTACAACATAAACGTGTGCGTAACCAGCATTTGTAATGAATATCTTAGAACCGTTCAGAACCCATTCATCGCCATCAGCCACGGCTGTAGTTTGTTGCATCGCTGCATCTGTTCCTGCATTAGGTTCAGTAAGACCAAAAGCTCCTATCCATTCTCCTGAAGAAAGTTTTGGAAGATACTTGTGTTTTTGTTCTTCAGTACCATATTCCAAAATAGGATTGATACATAATGAGGTATGAGCAGAAACAACAACACCAGTTGTGGCGCATACGCGTGATAATTCTTCAACAGCCATAGAATACATCTGGTTTGTTCCCCCTTGACCGCCATATTCAGTAGGAACAGGGATTCCCATTATACCTATCTTTGCCATTTTTTCAACTGTTTCCACTGGGAAACGTTCCTGTTCGTCGATTTCTGCCGCTAAAGGTTTAACCTCATTTTCAGCAAATTCGCGAATCATCTGTAAAAAGAGTTCTTCTCTTTTTGTAAAACCAAAATCCATAAATACTATTATTGATTAAATACTAAATTAACTAAACATCCATAGGTTTTAAATCAGGAGCTACTGTAAGCGTTGCCTCAGTAGCAGCTTGAACATCCTCAAATGTAAATTCGGGATTTATCTCTTTGAGAACAATTCCTTTATCTGTAATTTCCATAACTCCCATCTCAGTAACTATCAGATTAACCTGACCTTTAGCAGTGAGCGGAAGGTTGCATTTACGCAATATTTTTGGATTTCCTTTCTGAGTATGTTCCATAGCAAGAATTACTTTACGTGCACCTACTAAGAGATCCATCGCTCCTCCCATACCTGGAGTTAATTTACCTGGTATCATCCAGTTTGCCAAATCTCCAGCTTCATCTACTTGCATGGCACCTAATACTGTAACATCAACGTGTCCACCACGAATTATAGAAAAAGATTCTGCCGAACTAAATGATACTGCTCCTGGTTGTGCTGTTATATATCCGCCGCCAGAATTTACAAGGTTATCGTCTTCCTTCCCCTCTTCAGGTGTTGGCCCCATTCCCAACAAACCATTCTCTGATTGGAGAACAACATTGACACCCTTTGGCAAGTAATTTGGGACCATGGTTGGTAAACCTATACCCAAATTCACTACATCACCATCTTTGAGTTCCTTTGCAACTCTCTTGGCAATGATTTCTCTCATTTGATTTTTGTCCATATTAAAAAAATTTATAATTGTTTTATACTTAAAATTATGATCTTCTAAATTTATGAATATCTGATGAATCCCAAGATTGATAAAGTAGAATATGGTGAATTGTATCTATCATAAGAACAAATAAACGCAAATCATTTTCTGCAAACCATTTAATAGCAGCAGTTTCTTTACGGCAGGCAGCTGCAAAAAGTGAAAGAAATTTACAGTTATACCTCTCTAACCATGCTATAGCATTCTCTTCATTATCGATAGCATTACTCAAAACTGCAAATTCTGGATAACCATTGTCCAATAGCCATTGAAGTGCCGCCTCGTTGGAATGAATAGCTGATGATAGAGCTTCCAACTCTTGATAACCGTTATTCATCAAGAAGTCGCTAAATTTTCTATCACCTTCCAAACTTTTATGAAAAGCAACTAAAACTTTCGGGTCATAATCCAATAAGTTGCGCATAATATTCCTATGAATTGTATCTATTGTTTTAAGCTTACTGTCTTATTAAATACTAATTTTTCATTTGATGAATCAGGGTCAGAATAAAAATAACCGATTCTTTCAAATTGGAAATGTTTTATCGCTGAAGCTTTTTCTAAAGAAAGGCTTTCTTCAACAAAAGCATTTTGAACTACCAATGAATTAGGATTAAGGTGATCTAAAAATGTTTGACCTTCTGCACAGTTATCTGGGTCTGAAACACTAAAAAGTCGGTCAAATAGGCGTACCTCAGATTCTTTTGAGTATTTTACTGGCAGCCAATGTATGGTAGCTTTCACTTTACGGTTGCTTTGAGGCATTCCGCTTTTTGTCTCAGGATCGTATGTGCAGTGTATTTCAAGAATTTCACCATTATCATCTTTAACTACGTGTGTACATTTGATGATATAAGCGTATTTGAGACGAACTTCACGATCAATCGATAATCTATAGAATTTTTTGTCTGCATTTTCTCTAAAATCGGATCTTTCAATCCACAATTCTTTAGTAAAAGGCACTATGCGAGTTCCCGCAGTTACATCTTCTGGGTTATTAACCGCCTCTAACTCTTCTACCAAATCGTCAGGATAATTGTCTATTATAAGTTTCACAGGATCAAGCACAGCCATAGTACGAATAGCTGTTTTGTTAAGATCTTCACGTACGCAAAATTCGAGGAGAGAAACATCAATAATATTGTCGCGTTTAGCAACTCCAACAGTTTCTGCAAAATTCCTTATAGCTTGTGGTGTGTAACCTCTTCTTCTCAAACCACAAATAGTAGGCATTCGTGGGTCATCCCATCCTTTAACGTAATTTTCTTTCACGAGCTGCAATAATTTACGTTTACTCATTATAGTATAATTGAGGTTAAGACGTGCAAACTCAATTTGTTGTGGATGATGAATTTTCAGAGCTTCGCAGAACCAATCGTATAAAGGACGATGAACTTCAAATTCGAGAGTACAGATAGAATGAGTTATACCTTCTATTGAATCGCTTTGACCATGTGCAAAGTCATACATTGGATAGATACACCATTTACTACCTGTTCGATGGTGGTCGGCGTGAAGGATGCGATACATTATAGGGTCTCTAAAGTGCATATTAGGAGATGCCATATCTATTTTTGCTCGCAAAACTCTGCTACCGTCAGGAAATTCACCAGCACGCATCCTACGAAACAAATCTAAATTTTCTTCTATAGAACGATTTCTGTAAGGACTCTCAAAACCTGGTTGAGTAGGAATTCCCCTACCCTTACTAATCTCCTCTTGAGATTGATCGTCAACGTAAGCAAGACCATTGCTAATGAGTTGTTCTGCCCATAAATATAGTTGGTCAAAATAATCTGAAGCATAATATTCTTCTGCCCATTCAAAACCTAACCAACGAATATCTTCCTTTATAGAATCTACGTATTCTGTATCTTCTTTTACAGGGTTTGTATCATCAAAGCGTAAATTACATTTTCCATTATATTTTTCAGCCAAACCAAAATTCAAACATATAGATTTTGCGTGACCTATATGTAGATAACCATTGGGTTCTGGAGGAAATCTTGTGTGTACTTTGGCATCATTTTTTCTATTCTGAATGTCTTCTTCGATAATTTGTTCAACAAAATTCATATTTACAAGCAATTAGATAAGTTATTTTCTTCTAAAAAAATTATATAAAGGTATAATCAATGATATTATAAAACCTAAAACCGTAAAAATAAGAGAAATTTTAGCTATATAATCACCATGTTTTACATAAAAAGTTTCACATTTTTGTGCATATACTTCAGTATCAAAAGCTGTACATTCATCATAATTTGTCTTTTGAAGTACATTACCAAGCGGATCTATCACACCTGAAAAACCTCCATTAGCGGCGCGAAGAACATATCTACGTGTCTCAATAGCCCGCAAACGAGCCATCTCAAAATGTTGCTTATGTCCTTGACTATCTTTCCACCACGAGTCGTTTGTAATCACTGCCAGAACGTTAGCACCATTTTTCACAAAATTAGCTACTAATTCACCATAAACAGACTCGTAACAAATTGCTGTTCCAATTCCAATATAATTTCCATCTTTTTCAAAGTTAAAAACTCGCTGTGTAGTATCAGTTTCTAAAGAGGAATTTGAGCCACCCAGTTCAATGAGAATCTCGCCTAAAAATCCAAATACCTTAGGAAATGGCATTTTTTCAACACCTGGAACAAGTCTGCTTTTGTGATATATACTTTCCAAGCCATTTTTATTATAAAAACCAGATGTATTATAACTCTCAATATAAGTATTTTTGTTAGATTTTTCAGTGTTTTTTTTATTTTCAGAGATATTGTATGTAGATAGACCGAGTATAAAATTCAAATTGTTAAACTTTGAGATAAGGGAATCTAATTCTGAAAAACCATTATAACGAGAGTCTTCAGGGTAGAAATCATTATTTTTAAGTTTTTCAACAGAAATACCGTGTGCTACTGAAGATTCCGAAGTTACGACCAAATCTATTTTACTATCAATCAAAGGATAAGCAAGAGTTAAAATACGGTCGATTTCTTGGGCATTAGTAAGACTATACTCTTCGGTCCAAGGGTCAATATTTTGTTGTACTATGATTGATTTTATGGGCAATGACTTATCTATCCTATTCTCAATTGTAGGAATCATTGCAAAAGAACACAATATTGGAACTATTAGAACTATGAATGAGAGTACAGTGTTTGATACTATATGTTTTTTTCTATTTTCAGATAATTCAACAAACAGATTATAGATTAAAAAATTCAAAATCAAAATCCAAAGAGTACCACCTAAAGAACCTGTAACAGAAAACCATTGTACAAGTTTAGGTGTTATAGCAAAAACATTACCCAAATTAAGCCAAGGCCAAGTAAGATCCCAATTTAGATGCAAATACTCAAAAGAAATCCAAAAAGAGCTCAGGAGAATAGCTTGTAAAAATCTATTTTGGATTTGTTTTTTACAAACATGCCAAAGAGAAAATACCAAAGTTTGAAAAAGTGCATTGAGAACTAATGCAGCAATAGCTCCGTGAATAGTGCAATACGCTATCCAATAGGTTGTTACTAGGTTAAATGTAAAAAAAGCAGGATAGAACAATAATATAGCTCTTCCAAAAGAGTTTTTCTTCTCTTCTAATATAGAAACATCGCTAATGTAGAATAGAGGAATAAGTGAGATAAAAATAAAAAATGGTATGCCATGCGGATACCAAGAGAAAGCTAATAAAAGCCCTCCGAGAATACTCAGCATGAACTTAATATACCATTTCAAAGATTTCATATAAAAACTCAACTATTCACTTAATTTTTTATAAGCATCAATACCTTTACGTA
>CADBTU010000061.1 GCA_902797625.1 uncultured Bacteroidota bacterium
AGTCAGAGTATGAATTATTTAATGCCAAGTTTTTTCTTAATCTCTTTTGGAATACCATCTTTATGAACCAAAATATTCATTGTCTTATAACGAGCAAAAGCTTTTGAACAATAGAACATTCCATCATATTTTCCATATTTTCCCCAAGAATTTTTTACCATATAATATTCATTGCCTATTTGATCTTTAGCTTTACCATAAATAAGCATTCCGTGATCATCAGTAGTTTCCCAATTATCGTATGCTATTTGACGCTCTCTTTGTGAAACCCAGCGTTGTGGTGTTGGCTTATTTTGAGATTCTTTTGAACGTTCAGCTGTTGAAAGTCCAGTCCAACGAGCCATATCAGAACCAACTTGAGCATTAGCTTCTAAATCAGGGAGAACGCAAAATCCATTTTTGATGTTATTGCGGAAACCAGGTTCTGAAACGTCAGAACCCCAAGCAATTGTATATCCGTGATCAATAGCATAATCGAAAATTTCCATCATTTCATCTAATGGAACGTTGTATGAGAGTCCCCAACGCCAATTATCTTGGATTTCGAGAACGAATTTTTCATAGAATGGATGGTGTGTGTAAGAGGTTATAGAAATATAGTCGTCAGCATTCAAACCAAGAGAGTTGTAAAAAGATTGAGGAGTGTAAGAAATTCCTTTATAAGAAAATTGTTGAGGGCAACTTCCAAGGTAAATGTCATGAACTGAATTTATGGCTTTCAACCACATTGTGTTGCCATCAGCATCTGTTTGTAATTTTTTGTGATCTTTTTTAGCGATAGCTTCAACAATAGCATCGGTGATAGCAGAGAGTTCTCCATGGTCAGAAAGAGTATCGCCATAAGCAGCACCTGGGCGCATTTCTGATTCTGGCACAAGACCGAAATGTTTCATTCCGTAAATAACATCATAGAAAGAACCACCTTGAGAGAAGGAAACATCACCGTGAGTACGAACAGCAGCCTTGGCGCGATCACCGTATGTTTTTGATACAATGTACATCTCTGATAAATCGTATTCACCTTTGCCCATACGAAGCAATTCGGCTTCTATGAAGCCCAAGCCAGAATAACACCAACAAGTACCAGCTCTGTTTTGGTCTTTTACAGATGTTACAGGTAATTCCTTAACGATAGTGAATTTGTAACCTTCGTCATCTTTTTTTTCTTGTGCGAACGACACACCGCTGAGTAACATAGCACCCAACATCAATAACAATGTTAATTTCTTCATTTCTTATTTTTTTGTTGTAAATTTCTGAGCCGCGAAAATATAAAATATTTTTTAGAATTTCAATACAAATATATGGCACTTATAAAATGTGTAAAAGTGCAGATTTGCCCCAAAAATCAAGACTTTTTTGTCATTTAAATTCTATGAAAATTGATAAAAATTCAAATGAAAAATTTTTTAATACCTGATAATCAGGTGGATATAATATTTTAATGCCTCTTTGGAAATATTTATTTTTAATAATATTTGTTAAGAAATATTACTATCTTTGCTGCCTAAACTAATAAAGGCAATAATTATGAACGAAAGAGACAACAATGTAAGTTTTTTCAGATTTGAGGATTTGAGAATTTATGCGAAAGCCATGGACTATATTGTATGGCTTTATCAACAACTTCCCGCTGATGAGGGCGCAACTAATAAACGTTTTATGCAAAAATCTTTCTTGAAATCAGCTCAAGAAATAGCATTAAACACCGCCGAAGGCTCATCACGCAACAGAACCCAATTCTTGTATTATCTAAAAATGGCGAAAAGTTCTGTCAGAGAATGTGTAGTACTGACCGACATTGCGCACAAATGCGGTATTCTTAATGATGATGCCCGTGAACACTCACGTACAGAATTAATGGAACTTACTAAAATGATTGGATCTCTTATCGCTTCTTTGCAACGCTCTTCTAATGGTTCTTCTCAATCGAAAGATGATTTGGATGATATGCCAATGCCAGAAACGGCTGATTTTGATGACATTATGTGATTTTTTTTTGTTTATTGTCTATATAATGAAAAAAAGGATATCTTCGCGGTGTCCTTTTTTTTGATTAATGATTTAATTACTAAGTAGATATGAAGATAAAAATTTTTATTTTAATCCTTCTTTTTGTGCCCTTTTTTCTCTATTCTAATCCTATTGAGAAGGAAAATTTAAAAGAATTAGGAATGAAGGCTTTTAAAATTAAAGCTGAAAAATATTCTCCAACTTCTTCTGATAATCGTTTTAAAGATTTTCATCTCCTTTCTGAAAATGGAGAAGTTTATGCAGCAATTCTAAATTTTGATAAGGGATATTTAATACTTGCAGCAGACGATGCTGTAGTTCCTGTTTTAGCCTATGATTTTGTTAATAACTTCGACATAAATGATGTTGCCCCAGCATCTCTTCAACTTTTAGAACAATATAAAAATGAAATATTAGCAGTTAGAAAATATAATATATCTCCAGATAAAAAAGCTCTTGACGGCTGGAATAAAATTTTAGGTTTTACTACAATAAATACCGAGAATGCTAATAGTGTTGGTCCTCTATTAAAATCTTCTTGGAACCAAAATAAATATTATAACTATTATTCCCCTGTGGATGAAAATTCTCCTGTAGGGTACGACTATAAAACACCAAATGGTTGTGTTGCTGTGGCAATGTCGCAGATTATGTATTACTATAGGTATCCTAAAAAAGGTGAAGGGTATTACACAAATTACTCTTCATACGGGAGTTTTTTTGTTAATTTTGCTCAACAGACCTATAATTATGACGCAATGAATGATGTTTTGAGTTTTTATAATAATGAGGTTTCAAAACTAATATTCCATTGCGGTGTTTCTGTTGATATGAATTATGGAACCAATGGTTCAGGTGCGTATTCCCAAGAAGTTCCAAATGCAATGGAAAGCTATTTTGGTTATAATTTTGGGGCTCAATACATTTCAAAAGATCATTATGATAATGATGGATGGAACAATGTTCTCAAAAGCGACCTTAGCCAACTCCGCCCAGTATATTATTCTGGATACTCAGAAGAGGGAGGACACGCATTCGTGTGCGATGGCTATAATGATGAAGATTATTTCCACTTTAATTTCGGCTGGGGTGGGTCGGGAGATGGTTTTTTTGTTACATCAAGTACTTCTGAAAACCAAGAAGTTACAGGCGGTTATTCAGGTTACCAATCGGCTATTATTAGATTGCGCCCTGATGAATCGAAATATCCTGAATACTGTGATGATAGAACGATAACAGCTCTTTATGGTACTTTGGAAGATGGTAGTGGTAATATGGATTATAGCAACAATCAGTACTGCACCTATCTTATTACTGCCCCTCAACAATATGCAGTAAATGTGATTTTAAGATCTGTTGATACTGAGGAAAATCATGATTTTATAAGATTTTGGAATGGACATCCATCAAAGGATAGTCTATTACTTGAAGTCTCAGGTGGAATGCCTTCAAATAACAACTATCAATTTGATACAGATAGTTTGTACATAACTTTTGAAACAGATGAAGATCAAGTGGCATCAGGATGGAGTCTCTATTACTTTTCTTACAGAGATATTAGCGGATGTGGAAATCATACATATTACACGCACTCTGGAAATATTAGCAGCGGCGTGGAAGGAATCAATTATCGTGATAATTCAAACTGTGTTTGGAATATCAGAATAAATGATGCCCAATATATTAAGTTTACTTTCAATAAACTTGACATAAGTCCTGAAGATCATTTAGATTTTTACGATATAACATACAATCCTCCTCAACTTCTACAATCAATTACAGGAAATATAATTCCAGAACCACTTACAATACCTTTGCGTAAAGTTCGAGTAGTTTTTGTTTCAGATAATTATCTAAACGCTGAAGGTTTTGATATAGATTGGAGTACAGATCAAACTTATGGAATTACTAATTTAGGAGATCTTTCTGATGTGGTTTCTAATATATATCCGAATCCAGCTTCAAATAATATAAATGTTGATTTTAAGGAAGAGTTTCTGTATGATAATTTAAATGGAATAAAAGTTTCAGTGTTGGATGCCGTTGGAAAATGTGTGATTTCAGACGTTTTAGTTAAAGATACAAAAGTTACTGTTCCTACAAATAATTTGTCGGAAGGTTTATTTTTATTAAAAATAGATGTAGAAGGAAGAACTTTTTATAGAAAATTTGTTATACGACATTAAACGAAAAAGTGTTTCAAGTATCTTTATGTTATCTTTTAATCACGCAAAAACATAAAGAAATGAAAAAGTTAATAGCAATGATGAGTATCTTCCTGATGACTGGCATAATCTCATCAGAAGTCTTGGCTCAAGTTCCAAACTCATCCAGATCAAGTGCCACAAACAGAAGTAACGCTTCAGCTGTTACTAAAAGTAATAACACTACTCAACAAAGCCGTCAAGTTCGCAAGGGCGACACTCAATTAAGTAGAGCAAATAGCAGTTATCAAAAGGCTCAGCAAAATATTTCAAAACCAGCAACCTCAAATGTAAATACAAGCAAACAAGTTCCAACAAATAGACCATCAGCAAATAGTTCAGCAACTCGTCCAACAACCTCAAATGTAAATACAAGCAAGCAAGTTCCAACAAATAGAC
>CADBTU010000062.1 GCA_902797625.1 uncultured Bacteroidota bacterium
GAGGTTGCGCCCTTTGTTGTGTTTGTTCCGCAAATTTATCGAGTCAGCAGGCAGTGCAGTCCCTTCCACACCTCGTCGATTTTACCAGTAGATTTGCGGGTTGTTCCGTCCGTTGCATCAAAGACAATTAAAAAAAATCGGTTTTATAAACCCTAACATAACATTTGCTTAATTTTTCTTTTTTACTAATATGTGAATTTTTGTAATTGCAAATTTTGTACTTTCGCGCCCGCAAAAATTGCATAGATATGATACAAAAAGAAAAAATTAAAGATCAGGTTTTAGCATACGTGATGCTAATTGTTGGGAGTTTTCTTTTCGCTGTTGGCGATGTGATGTTTGTAAATCCTTACCTTTTAGCACCTGGTGGAACCTACGGACTTTCAAACGTACTTAATACTGTTTTTCCTTGGAAGATTAGTTATTATGCTATCTGTATGGATATTCCACTACTAATTGTAGGTACTTGGATTCTCGGTCCAAAATTCGGTTTTAAAACAATACTTTCTACAATACTGATTTTTGCATTCACTTGGATGGTGGAAACATTCTGGGGCTATAATCCTGTTATTCACGAGGGTATAGTTGATGCAGCATCAAAACTTCCTAATATGGTTCAAATACCGCATAGCGAAATGTTTTTTATGCCTGACTATTTTCTTAATACTGTTGTTGCAGGTGTGATATATGGTATAGCTATTGGCCTGATTTTTAAATCTGGTGCAACATCTGGCGGAAGCGATATTATTTCAATGATAATCCACAAATATACTAAAATATCCTTAGGAACTCTTGTTATGGTTGTGGACTCTGTGATTACACTTACCACTTTAGTGGCATTCAAACAAATTCGTCTCCCTATTTATTCTATAATTCTAATTTACATAGAAGGTAAGATTATTGATTTGATTGTAGAAGGAATCAAGTCGTATAAGACTGTTTACATCGTAACTAACAATGTTGATAGTATGAGAAATTTTATTCTCAACGATCTAAATCGCGGTGGTACATTGTTTGTAGGTAAAGGTTTATTTGAAGGTGCAGAGCGTAATATGATTTATGTTTCACTTGATAGAACAGATTTTATAAAATTGAAAAATAATCTTCATCAAATTGACCCTTCAGCTTTTGTAAATATAATTGATAGTGCTGAAATTATGGGTGAAGGATTTAAGGCTTTGCCTATAGAATAAATTTGCGATGGATTCTCCGTTGAAAAATGTAGCAATTGTTTTAGCTGGGGGCATCGGACAACGCTTTGGCACTGACATTCCAAAACAATTCTTGGATTTGGGCGGCAAAACTGTCATAGAACATTCTATTGACGCTTTCGAAATAAACCATAATATTGATGAAATAGCCATTGTTATTCATCGTGATTACTTACAACAAATGCGAGATATTGTGAAATGTCGTAGCTGGAAGAAAGTTAACAAACTGTTGATAGGAGGAAAAGAGAGGTATTTTTCAACTTTGGCAGCTATAGAGGCTTTTAAAGATGCAAAGGAGCTAAATCTTATTTTTCACGATGCTGCACGACCTTGTGTCTCTCAACGTATTATAGACGATGTTGTCAGTGCTTTGAATGAAAATCCAGCCGTTGCTGTGGCAATTCCCACTACAGATACTATTTTTGAGGTAGAATCAGACCAAAGTTTAGTAAAAAATATTCCAAATCGTCAACTTTTAAGATCAGCTCAGACGCCTCAAGCTTTTAGAGTTGACATTATCAGCGAAGCATATAATAAAGCCCTTATGGATGAAAATTTTTCCTGCACAGATGATTGTGGTGTTATATTAAAATATTCCCCAGAAATTCCTATTAAGATAGTTTCTGGGGAATTAGTCAATATGAAAATTACTTATCCTGAGGATATTACCTTTTTACTCAGTTATCTAAAAAAAATAACCGAATAAAAATTATTACTTAAGCAGTAATTGGTTATATTTTTTCAAAGATTCTAAAATATTAACTTTTACATGGATAAAGTCGTCGGTACCAGCCTCAGTAAGCGTATCTAAACATTCAGTAGGATTACCTGCAACGATGAAAGGGGTATTCGGGAAGTTGGATTTACATTGTTTAGCAGCTTCAACGCCAAGAGTAGCGTATTCGTCATCAGAACTACATACTACTATTAAATCTGGATTAGCTTCACTAACAGCTTTTACGCCCTCTTCAACGGTTGCAAAACCAGCAGGCTCAATTATTTGATAGCCAGCGCAGCCAAAGAAATTGGTAATAAAACCCGCACGAGCTTGTCGCATTGCCAAATTTCCGAGTTTTAAGAGATATACAGAAGGACGATGATTATTTTTAGCATAGTTCTCAGTTTCAAGTCGTAATTTCTCAAAAGCTGTTGCGCCACGATATGTTTTCAGGCCTTCACAATCATCATTTTTGATGTGTTCAATCTTATCTAACATAGTTTCGTTGATGTTAGGATACTGATTAGTGCCGAGTAAAATATAGCGTCTTGTAGCAATGTTGATATCTCGTTTTTGGCAACTTTCCTCGATAGCAGCGCGTATGGAACCGTTTTCAATAGATTCAAGTGCACCACCTTGTTGTTCAACTTCTTGGAATAACTTCCAAGCATTTTCGGCTATTGAGTTGGTGAGATTTTCTACATAATAAGAACCAGCCGCAGGGTCAACAACGCGATCCATAAAAGCTTCTTCTTTAAGAATTACTTGCACATTTCTTGAAATGCGGCGAGAAAACTCATCAGATTCCTTGTAAGCTACATCAAAAGGTTGTAATGATATAGAATCAGACCCGCCAATAACTGCAGACATACCTTCTGTAGTACTTCTCAACATATTAACGTATGGGTCATATAAAGTTTTGTTCCAAGTAGAAGCAACAGTGTTAATGTGTATTTTATAAGCGCAATCACATTCTGGTTTGTATTGTTCTATCATAGTTGACCAGAGCAGGCGCGCAGCGCGGAGCTTCGCAATCTCCATAAAATAGTTAGAACCTACAGAAAGTGTTAGCTGCATTCTCGAAGCCACTTTCTCAGCTTTTAAACCCTGATCGGTGCAGTAAGCCATATATTCATTGGCCAAATTCAAAGTGTATGCTAACTCTTGAACTATAGTTGCACCTGCATTGTGAAGAACTATTCCGTTGACATTTATAACCTTAAAGTTTTTCATACAACCGTTCATCTCAAGCAATTCAATAGCTTGGTGCATATCATCTTCCTTAGATTTCCAGAAGTTGTTATGTTTCAAACGGTAAACTAATGGATCAAAGTTTAAGCTACCTTGTATTTTTTCTTTATCGAAATTATGAGATTCCACATAATTTACAAAATGCTTCATCAAATCAAGATAGTTTTTTACATGGTTAAACTGAACACCATAAACATTAAGGTCGATGTTGTTGAGAAGTGTTACCAAATCGTTTTCATTACTTATTTTTGAAGCATTAAAAGCTATGCACGTGGCGCCACGTTTCAAAGCATCAACGGCAATAGAATTGGCCTCTTTTGGTTCTGAAATTTCAATTTCCTGAACAATATCCCAGTGATTATCATGCGTTTTTGTACCACGAGTGTAAGGAAACTCATTGGGCATAGTTTTCAAATAATCTAAATCTTTCAAATCTTCAGCGCGATAGTAAGGGCGAACTTTGAAGCCTTCTTCGGTTCTCCATACTAATTTTTTCTCATAATCAGCACCTTTTAAATCTTTATTGATGATTTCTTCCCATTTTTCAGTGAAAATCTCTGGAAATTCAGAAAATAATTTTTCGTCAGTCATATCCTTTTATATTTTGAGGCTGCAAATGTACATAAATTTCAAATATACGAAAGAATGAATTTCGGAATTCTATCCCAATACTTTAAATTAAAATATCATAGTAATTCATTCTTGAAAACAATAGCATCCTAAATATTTTTTCTGTCCTCTAAAAAATATTGCTAATTCAGGGTGGGACCAGCCAAATGTCTTGAAAAATATATTCAAAAAATGGGAATATCTAATTAACAAAATGAAACAACGTATAATATGTTGCAAAGAAAAAATACTATATTTGCATAATTAAAAACAATAAATAGACGTTGCTTAATAAATATACATCTCGTTTACGATAGAAAACGTGGTTTTTATTTTGTAGATATGAATATTAAAAAGAGTTTTATAACAATCATCTTATTCAGTTTTTGTATAGTTAGTAATGCTCAAACATTAGGAAAATACTATGTTTCGCCGAATGGCAGCGATAGCAATATTGGATCAATCAATTCTCCATTCAAAACCATACAGAAGGCTTTTAATGAAATTATTTCAGGCGACACAATTGTTTTGCGAGAAGGGTTATATTCTGAGGTTAGTCATCAATACGGAAATTGTTTTTTACAGAATATATCAGGAACAGATCTCAACCCTATCGTTATTATGGCTTATCCAACTGAAACACCTATAATAGATGGTTCTAATTTTCCAGTGAGTTCTACAAGTGACCCAAGTTTGGCTGTGATGATAATGAAGGATGTGAAGCATATAACTATAGATGGAATAACTATTCAAAATGGTCCAAGAACAGGTATTCATTTCGTGGGAGAGTGCGAGAATATAACAATAAAAAACTGTGTAGTAAATAATTGTAAAGGACCAGGAATAGGTTTTGGAGGATTTCCTCCTTATTTTCCTTGTAAAAATGTAGTTGTAAAAAATAATTCAGTCTTCAACTGTGCACAATTATTTAGAGAAGCAATATCTTTACGCTGGGTGGAGAATTTTGAAGTCTCATACAATACGTTAAGCGATATCGTCAAGGAGTGTATTGATGCAAAATCTGGATGTTCGAATGGAAAAATTTTCAATAATAAAATAACAAACGGAGGAGACGTAGGCATCTATATTGATGCAGGTTTCTCGAATACAGCAGTTCTTAAAAATATCCGAGTTTATAATAATTTGTTGATAAATCCCCAAAGAACAGCGATAGCAGTAGCATCCGAAGAAGGAAATGAAGGTTGCAATATCTACATTTACAATAATCTTATCTATGATTTCAACAAAAGTCAAGGCGCAGGAATCAAAGTTGCAAAAAATAGTGAAAGTGGTAACGATGGTTATATTCACGATGTATTTATTTGCAATAATACTGTTTATGGCAGAGCACAACAAGGGTTATATGTGAATCTTAATAGTGTTGAAAATATTGTTTTTCGCAATAATATCTCAATGAATAATGCTTTACAGATGGCTCTAAATACGGCCAATGGAGTAGATCCATCAGAAATAATAATAGATCATAATCTTTTTTGTGGTCCCGTTTCAGAGGTAGGTACAAATGCTGTTATTGTATCCGATTCTAATAAGGTTTTCAAGAATATAGCAGCGGGAAATTTTCATTTGAAAATGAATTCTCCAGCTATTGACGCTGGAAGTGCAATTCTGGTACCTTTAAGTGATTTTGATGGGGTAAGTCGCCCTCAAGGTAATGGATTTGATATTGGTTGTTACGAATATTCTGAAACAAATGCTTTAACTCAAGCAATAAAATGTGGATACCAAATTACGGATATTGACGGAAATAATTATGAAACAATAATGATTGGAAATCGTTGTTGGACTAAGTCAAATATGAAGACAACAAGATATGCTAACGGTGAGCCTATCGCAAAAGCTATGATATATACTCATGCTTTACGTTCTAATACAACTGCGAACTTTATAATGTTTGGCAGGTTATATACGTGGTTTTCTGCTGTTAATGTTCCTGAAGAGAGTAATGTAAATCCATTAAGAGATAATTATGGATTTGTTCAAGGAATATGTCCTAACGGTTGGCATATTCCAACTATAGAAGATATTAATTCACTTATAGAGACAATGGGAATATTCAAAAGTGAAAAGTTTTGGTTGACACCGTCAGATCAAGTATATACATTGGATTTTAATTTATTGCCAACTGGCTATTATTCAAGAACAAGAGATAGGGTTGAGGGAATGTATGGGATTACATTTATTTGGAGTGATAAAAAAGTTATGTCTGATTATGCTTTAGCATGTAGCACAAAATATAGTCATAATATTTTGAAAACAGAGAATTTATCGACAAGTGATGGAGTTAGTGTTAGATGTGTTAGAAATTATCATTAAATGTTATAAAATAAGAATTCTGTAGATTATCTAATAACGTTTATTGAGAATACTCTCCATACTTTTTTCTAAAATATCAGTTGCTTTGCTCCAATCATATTTGTTGTGAACGAAATTATTACCATTCACTGATACTTCATTATAGAAAGCTTCGTTGGTTAATAATTTGTGAATAGCTTCAACATATTGAAGAGTTGTGTAGCATTGTATAACGTCATTTGTAGCAGGGTTTAGAGGTTTAGCAGCTAATGGAGATGTAACACAAGGTAGATTCATTGACATAGCTTCTAACAATTTGTTTTGCAATCCTGTTCCGAGTCGCATAGGAGCTACAAATATTCGTGATTTTGCGTAGCATTCGGTCATAGACGGAACCCAACCAGTAACCGTAACATTGTTGTTTTGTAAAGCTCGCACTTTAGCGGCAGGATTAGCTCCTGCAATCATAATTTTTATTTCTGGATGAATTTTTTTTAGTTGAGGTAAAATTTCTTTACATAGATAAATAGCAGCATCTACATTTGGAGCATAGTTCATATTTCCAGAAAAAATTATGTCATGAGTTTTTTCAGTTGTAGAATAAGAAAATTTCGAGAAATCAACACCATTAGGAACAACTAAAATTTCGTGGTTCATCGGGTGATTGATTAGCAAACTATCAATTTTGGAAATCATAGTTTTGCCGTTAAAATCATCGAAAATATCAACTTCGTATTTAGCAATTCGGTGAGCTTCCATTTTCATTATTTGACGCAACGGAAATAGAGTCCTTTCTGCGCGTCGTTCCATACCTTTGGAGAAAGCATCCTGATAGTCTAATATTTTTTTTATTTTGTTATCTCTAACATATTCCGACATTCTAAAAAGTTGGCAATAGACAATATCAGGTTTTACCGAGTCGATAATATTTTCAATTTTTTTATGGTTTTTATTACTATAGAAATAACCACATTGCACTGGAAGTCCTTTTATAAAAGAGCGAACCATATTTAGAGCACTTCTAATCCAGTTTTGTTTCAGAAAATGAATCTTTCTACAGTAAGGGGTTAGTTCTTGGAACGCCTTTTGTGGAATATTGTCATGATAAAGAGCAACTAAGTATATGTCGTGATTTTTAGAAAGTTCACGAATTTGGTAAAAAGCCCTCAATTTATCGCCTTTATCTAAAGGAAAAGGAATGCGCGACAAAACCACTAATATTTTCATAATAAACGTTAAAACGAAACGGCAAAGATAATTATTTCATTTCAAACCATTCGGGGTGGGCGTGAGGTTTATCTTCTAAATGAAATCGTCCTTTTTTATATCCCTGAAAACCATTGTATTGGGATAAAATATATTCCATATCTTTTTCGTAATCACCTGTAGGATAGAATATTGACATAATACCGCAGGTTCTTGTATTATAATCGATATAACCTAAACTTAGCGGTACACCAGCTTCCATAGCTATTTGGTAGAAGCCACGTTTCCACTTGTCAACTCTTTTGCGGGTTCCTTCAGGGCAGATAATTAGGGTAATACGGTCGCGCTTTTTAATAATATTAGCTGCATAGGATGTGAAGTTGCGTATATGTTTACGATCTACAGGAATACCGCCTAACTTCTTAAGAATCAGGTTTAAAGGAAAAATAAAAAACTCTTTTTTAATAATAGTAGAAGCGTGAAGATTGTAATATTCCATAGCTGATAATCCTATTATGAAATCCATAACAGACGTGTGAGGTGCCATAATTAGCACACTTTTTTTAACTGTACCTTCTGGATTTGGATAAGGAATCGGTTTGACACGGTATATGTACTTGAATAAGAAATTGCTAATCATTTTGTAGAATTCTTAATAGTGAAAATATTATTTTGAAAATACCCTTCTGTGGTACAACCGAAACGAAAAGCTCTGTTATCGGAAAGATGTCCAGCTGGAACATTGAATATTATTGGATAATTATATTCTTTGCAATGCTCAAAAATAATCTCTTCAGCGGTTTTCCCAAAAGGAATAGTATTGTCGTGCATATCATTAAGATGCCCAACTAAAAGAGCTTTAAGATTTTTTAACTTTCCATTTCGTTTAATATTAAGCATCATTCTGTCTATATGGTAGAGATATTCATCAAGATCCTCAAGTAGAAGAATTTTATTATCAGTGTCAATATCAGACGGCGAGCCGAGAAGCGAATAAATTACAGAGATATTACCACCAGTTAAAGTTCCTGAGAAGTTATTAAACTTAGATAAACTATGTGGTAAAATGTTATATGTCAAATCTTTACCTGTAAGTGCTGCAATAAATGTTCTGAGAGGTTCTGAGTTTTCTTCAGAATCTTGAACATTTATTGGCATAGTGCAGTGAATAGTTGCGATGTTTAGATTTTTTTGAATGTGATTATGAAAAACCGTAACATCACTATATCCGCATATCCATTTAGGGTCTTTTATAAAATTGTCGAATTGTAATCTGTCAATGATTCTTGCCGAACCGTAACCTCCTCTAACACACCATATTGCACGAATTTCTGGATTGTCAAGTAGATCTTGGAAATAGGATATTCTAAGCAAATCATCACCAGCAAACTGATTTTCAGAACAGAAAAGTCTATCGTCATAAAAAACGTTAAAACCGCATTTTGTTAGCCATCTTTCAGCCGTAAGTATTTCATTTATAGAGATTCTACGAGCTGGAGCAGCTAAGGCGATTGTATTGTTTTTAGACAAATATTTTGGTGTTATCATAATTGAATATTGTTTTTGGAAAGAAAGTTTAGAGTTATTTCTTTAAGTAATTTACGAGTCTCAAAATCATTAAAGAATCTACTTTTATGAGGAGCGATTTTTCCTTTTTTAATGATCTTTCCAGAAACTCCTTCAAATTCTGGATTTATGGCAGCGGCAATCATGGCAGCAGCTCCTTGTTCGGGTGTATTTATAAACGGCCGAAAAAAACAGTCGCAGAGTTTGTCGGCAACGATATTGTCGAGTTTGATGATATTAGTGCTCACAATGTCGGGGTCAGCCACGTTGAAGCAAATACCTTTACTTTGCCACTCTTCTGCTGCGTCGAGCATAAAATAATAAAGTGCGAGTTTAGATTTCCCGTAAGCCGTGAAACGGTTGTAGTTCCACTTAGTTTTAGGTGTAAAAAAATTTGGAGTTATCCTTCCTAAAACGTATGCAATGGAAATCATACTTACAACTCTCGTACCTTTGTTCATTATAGGAAGAAGCAGATTAGTTAAAGTGAAATGGCCAAGGTAATTTACAGCAACTGTATATTCCACATTGTTGACACTTGTTTTGCATTTGCTTGAAAGTACTCCAGCATTGTTGAGAAGAATTTTTAAAGAGGAAAATTCATTTTTTATTTTTGTACAAAATTCCACAACAGAGTTAAGATTACTGAGGTCGATCTGTCTTAAATGTAAAGGAGCTCCTGTCTCTTCTTGAATTTTGTCGCGAATGGGTTTTGCTAATTCTAAATCATAACATGCCATAACAATTTCGTAGCCAGCTTCAGCGAGCGCGCGTGTGTGAATTTGCCCCATACCTCCATCGGCTCCAGTTATTATGGCTAAGTCTCTACTTTTACTCATCTTTTATTCTTCTATGCAAACTAATGAATAATCAATAGTTCTTACAGAATCTAATATCATAGTCTCCTCTTTGTTAAGATTTTCACAATGATGGCGAGAATTATTTTTAACGTCATCAATTATAACCTCTACTATAGAGTCATTTTCCGAAATAACTTTTTTAGAAATACATTTGCAATCTTTCATACTGCAACTTGAGAAAAAAACAAGTGAAATAGCGAAAGTTGAAATCTTTATAATATTGTTCTTCATAATTTATTGGTTATTATTGGTTTTTGAATAAGCTAATGCGTAAAGTTTAATTTGTTTCATCATAGATGCTAAGCCATTTGAGCGGGTAGGCGAAAGATGTTCTTTGAGTCCTATTCTATCTATATATGATAGGTCGTTGTCAAGAATTTCTTGAGGAGAGTGCCCAGAAAGAACGCGTATAAGTAGATTCACAATGCCCTTTGTGATTATTGCATCGCTATCGGCAGTAAAGTAAAGTTTATCATCCTTATATTCTGGGTGAAGCCAAACTTGCGACTGACAACCACTAATTAGAAATTGTTCAGTTTTGAACTGCGAATCAATTGTTGGAAGTTCTTTGCCAATTTCAATGATGTAGTTATACTTATCCATCCAATCGTCGAATAGCTCAAATTCATTTATTAATGCCTCTTCAGCTTCTTTCATTGTGTTCATATTCAAGTATTTAATGTTCAAATATAATAATTTGAAGAAATATTTTTTCTTAAATTCAGAGAAAATAAATATCTATTAAAATAGGATGCAAAGATATTTAATTTATAAGATTAAGGGTAAATATCTACTTGTTTTAATTCATCGTGAATTAGGATTGAGTGTTTGTTGTAAAACAATCTCTTTTTGCCAATCTGAAATAAATGACATTATAGGAGAAATAGTTTTGTATGCAATAGAATCTTGTTTTGTTTCTTGTTTGATGGCAATATTATTTTTATCAACGGAGTCAACAAAATAAAAAATCACTGCAAAAACCACTACCACTTTTGTTACACCAAAAATGACGCCCAAAAATTTGTCTAAAACTTCTGAAAAAACGGGCTTTAGCATACGTTTGAGAACGCCACCTAACAGATTTACTAACAGTAGAATAACAATAAAGCAAAGTAAAAATGAGATAGGTTTTGCCAAAGTTTTGCCTGTTAGCCAAGTTACTACAAGGTCAGAAAATTTAAAAGATATGAAGATTCCTAAAAAGAGTGCGCAAAGAGAGATCATTTCTTGAAGGAAACCATTTTTTATTCCTTTAT
Source organism: uncultured Bacteroidota bacterium (assembly GCA_902797625.1). Classification (GTDB taxonomy): domain Bacteria; phylum Bacteroidota; class Bacteroidia; order Bacteroidales; family WCHB1-69; genus F23-D06. Next base: position 10,991 of record CADBTU010000062.1, read on the forward strand.
ATGCGAACCAGCAGGCAGGAACAAGAACAATTAGATCAATCCAATTCATAATTTTATTTTTTTATGCGTTGAACAAGAGGTTGAGCGAATATAAAGTCGTTGAGATTATGATTGTCGGAAGAAAGAATAGTGTGGCTATTTCCAGTCCATTCTAAAAAACCTTGATAAATAAAGGAGATAGTTTCTCCGATGGTTATTATAGAGTTCATATCATGAGTGTTAACTATAGTTGTAGTATTAAAATCATGAGTTATTTTAGTTATCAATTCATCAATAAGAAGAGATGTTTTAGGGTCGAGACCTGAGTTAGGTTCATCGAAGAAAAGGTATTTTGGATTACAAGCGAGTGCGCGGGCGATAGCAGCTCGCTTCTTCATACCACCGCTTAATTCTGCGGGATAAAGACTGTTAACATTTTGAAGATCAACACATTCTAAACAGAAATCAACTCTATCATTTTTTTCTCCATCGCTCATTTGAGTAAACATATCTAAAGGAAAAGCTACGTTTTCACCAATAGTCATCGAATCGAAGAGAGCTGCGCCCTGAAAAACCATTCCCATTTCGGTTCTCAGTTTTTGTTTATCAATATCGGGCATATTGTGAAATTCACGACCGCTGTATAGAACTTTACCCTCTTCTGGTGAATGAAGCCCAACCAAACATTTCATCAACACTGTTTTTCCTGAGCCAGAACGACCGATGATAAGGTTAACTTTTCCTTCTTCAAATTGTGTGTTAATATTATGAAGAATCTGTTTTTCACCAAAATACTTTGAAACGCTACAAACTTCTATCATCTTTTAGAGCATTATATTAGTAATTACAACATTGAGAATCAGAATAATGAAACTTGAAACAATTATACCTTGAGTACTTGCTTTTCCTAACTCTAAAGCTCCACCATCAATTTTATATCCGTAAAATGAGGCAACCGTTGACATCACAAAAGCGAAGATAGTTGTTTTTGTCATAGCATAAATAACGTCATAAACTCTAAAGCAGTAAGTAAGACCATCAATATAGTTATAAGTAGATACGCAATCGGTAATCCAAACGGTAAGATATCCACCAAGCAGGGCAAAGGCGATACTAAAAACGCACAGAATAGGATTAACTATTATCGAAGCAAAAACCTTAGGAAGGACGAGGTGTGAAGCTGGATTTATTCCCATAATTTCCAGAGCGTCAATTTGTTCTGTAACGCGCATACTACCAATTTCTGCCGTTATGCGAGAACCTATATTTCCTACTAACAGAAGACTTATGATTGTTGGACATAATTCCATAACTATAGAAGTTCGTGCAGTAAATCCTACTGTCCAAGATGGAATCCAGCTACTTTCAATTTGTAGAGCAGTTTGAAGAGTGATAACGCTTCCCATAGCTACAGAGACTATGCTAACGATGAGCATAGAACCAATACCCATGGCGTCCATTTCGAATACCCATTTTTTTAGAAATATAGACCATTTAGCGGGTTTCGAGAAAACCTTGTTTAAGAAAATAAAATAATCACCTATAGTTATAAATCCTTTGCGGAGCATCTCGTTAATTATGTAGTTTATAGCAAACCAAGCTCCATTTTAGCAGCTTCAGTCATCCTGTCCATAGTCCAAGGTGGGTCAAAAGTAATATCCACAACAACTTTATTAACGCCAGGTATCATTGAAACGCGAGTCTGCACTTCCATAGGCAAACTTTCAGCAACAGGACAATTAGGAGCTGTTAAAGTCATTAGGATATAAACATCGTTATTATTGTTGACCTCTAATTTATAAATAAAACCTAATTCCCAGATATTTACAGGAATTTCAGGGTCATATATTGAATTTAGAACCTCAATAATTTTAGTTTTCATAATAAATTTAGTTAAGTGCTTTTTCTTTTAATGAAGTAAAACCATCTCCCAGTGTTTCAGATGCATTCAAGATGGTAACAAAAGCGTTAGCATCTATTTCGTGAACAAAGTAAATCAAAATAGGGAGTTCTTTACTTGAAATTGAAGTAAAGATTATTTTTTTCTCGTCGTGGTTATACATACCCTCACCCTTTAAGAAAGTTCCTCCTCTGTCGAGTTCATCAAAAATATGCTGACGAATATCATCATATTTTTCTGATATTATTATAACGGCCTTGTTAGTATGAAATCCTGCAATAACTTTATCCATAACAATACCAGTAACATAAATCACGAGCCAAGAATAGAGTGGGATAGTCCAATCTTTAAAAGATGCTAAGGCAATTAAAACTATTGCCGAGTCAACAAATATCAAAAGAGTACCTAAGGGGATGTGTTTCATGTATTTCCCAACAATCATTGCTATAATATCGGTGCCGCCAGAGGTAGCGCGCGATTTGAAAACAAGTCCTAATCCTATGCCAATAATAACGCCACCGAACAATGCCAAGATAAAGGTGGCCGAAGGATCGGGCATCATTGGGTCGCTTGGCAGAGATATTAGAGGTGCATAACCGTAGATCTTTTCCCATAAAGATATAAAAGTTGGCAGGCTTATAACGCCAACGAGAGTTTTTGCACCAAATTTCGGACCTAACCATAATGTCCCAATAATAAGAAGAGGTAGATCAAGACATATACCCGACAAGCCGATTGGAAAATTGAAAACGTGGTGCAATATAATAGCTATGCCATAAACACCGCCAGGAGCTAATTTCAAAGGTGATATAAATATTACGTAACCTATTGACATAATGAAAGTTCCCAATATAATAAATGCGTATGTTTTTATTATGTCAGCTTTTTGTTTTTTAGTAAGATTTTTCAACTTTTCAAATGCCATAAATTTATACTTTGCTAACTACTCTGTTGAGAAGTGCTGAGATTGCTAATTTGGATTTGTTGATTTCACTTATCTGAAATAATCCAATGTTCACACTCTCTTCAGGTAGCTCTTTGTTGTTAATGAGTTTTTGTATATTTTCAGCTTCTTGCTCTAAAACGCGTAATTTGTAACTCAGAATAACATTTTGAACCATGTTTTGAAGTATTCTGATATTGTTACGTGTTGTATGCGTGTAAATATCGTATTTTTTTACCCAGTGTTCGCTGTATTTTGGTTCTTCTTTTATGATATTTTTGATAATAAAGTCGCTTACTTCGGGTTCATCATAATTTGTAAAATTGCGTATTATCTGTTCTTGATTCAAAATGTAAGATGCCCAATTTGTGTAGAGATCAAATATTTTTTGTAAGATAGAGTAATGAAAAGAAATTTCACCCTTTTGAATCTGGTCGCAAACAAACTGATCAATGCGAGTTACATTACTCTCCTCCTCATTATTATTGATTAAAATTTCAATGTTTCCGTAGTTTATAAGAAGTCCAAGAATATCTTTTTCAGACTCAAATAAAAGGTCGGAGCGAGTTTCTTGCAGAGAAGGTTTAGTATCAATAATTTGAGGAGTAGTAGAATGTGTTTGAGTATTAGTATTTAGAGAAGGCGATTCTTGCGTAGTTTTAGAATGCGCATTTTGCTCTTTTATTTTATTCCAAACATAACGTCTGAGGTTGAGGTTGAGGTCATTTTCAGAGAGGCCAAATATTTTTGAACATTCCTTAACATAAAAGGCACGTTCAATATTATCTTTAACGCAGCTGATAGATTTCAGTATTTCATTGACCATATTTGCGCGCTTAATGGGGTCGCTGCCAGCTTCTTCAGATAAAATATCGGTCTTGAAAAGCAGAAAATCTTTAGATTCTTGACTTAAGTACTCTTTTAATTCACTATCTCTATGTTTTTTTGCAAAAGAATCAGGGTCTTCACCATCAGGAAGAAGACAAACGCGAATTTTAAGATCATTTTCTAAGAGCATATCAATACCTCTCATAGAGGCTTTTATTCCCGCTCTATCTCCATCGTACAGAACGGTTATATTTTTTGTGCGCTTAGAGATCATTCTAATCTGTCCAGAAGTTAAGGAAGTGCCAGAAGAAGCAACTACGTTTTCAATTCCAGATTCGTGCATTGAAATAACATCAGTGTATCCCTCAACGAGATAAACATTGTCGTCTTTATGAATAGCACTTTTTGCGTGAAAGATGCCGTAGAGAGTATCGCTTTTATGGTAGATAGTGTTTTCGCGAGAGTTTACATATTTTCGTGGATCTTTAGAATCTTTTTTCAAAATTCTACCGCCGAAGCCTATAACTTTGCCTGCGTCGTTGTGAATAGGAAAAATTACACGTCCTCTGTAGATGTCGTAGAGTTTACCATTTTGCGATTTACCAGTGAGACCTAATTCTATTAAATACTCTTCTTTATATCCTTGTTTGAGAGCTTCTTGGGTAAAACTATCCCATGAATCAGGACAATAGCCAAGTTTGAATTTATCAATAGTAGAATCTTTAAAACCTCGTTCTTTAAGGTAACTCAATCCAATAAGTTTTCCTTCTTCAGTGTTTTTGAGTTGATTTATAAAGAATTTTTCAGCAAATTCATTAACTATAAATAGGCTTTCGCGTAGTGTGCGCTCTCGACGCTCCTCTTCACTTTCGGAATTTTCATATTCGAGTTGGATGCCATATTTTTTTGCCAAATACTCTATTGCTTCAGGATACGACATCTTTTCGTGTTCCATAAGAAATTTAACAGAGTTTCCAGCGGCATCGCAAACAAAGCATTTGTAAATACCAAGTCGAGGGCTTACGTGAAGTGATGGGTTTTTATCATCGTGAAAAGGGCAAATACCTACAAAATCGCGACCTTGCTTACGCAGGGACACGAAATCGCCAATAACATCTTCAATTTGTATTGCCGAAAGAACACTATCTATAGTTTTCTGTTTTATCACAGCTGCAAAAATACTCTTTTTATTCTATCCAAAGGAATTGTTTTTTTACTATCCGCTAAAGCATTACGTTTGCAAACATCAAAGCAGCCGACACTTTCAAGCGTCGGCTGCTTTGCAGCTTCGCGTGCGAAGCCTATTGTGGATTATGAAAAAATATGTTTATTGCAACAGGTTATATGTGTCTGTTGCTATTACAAGTTCTTCATTAGTAGTTACAACTACAAGTTTAACTTTAGAATCAGGAGTTGAAATAATACCATCTTCACCGCTATATTTTTGGTTAGCTTCAATGTCGAGTTTAGTGCCTAGAAATTCGAGTCCTTCGCATATTTTTTCGCGTTGGAACCAAGCATTTTCGCCAATTCCGCCAGTGAAAAGAATAACATCAACGCCGCCCATAGCTGCTGCGTAGGCACCAATATATTTTTTTACGCGGTAAGCGAACATGTTAAAAGCGCGAGTTGCTCTCTCTTCTCCAGCATCTCGACCAGCGCGAATGTCGCGCATATCAACGCTTTTACCAGAAATTCCTAAAAGTCCGCTTTTTTTGTTGATAAGGGTGTTAATTCCTTTAGAATCAATATTTTCTGTATCCATGATGTAGAGGAGTGCGCCAGCGTCTATATCCCCACATCGTGTGCCCATTACCAAACCTTCAACTGGGGTAAATCCCATAGAAGTATCAACAGATTTACCATTTTTTATTGCGCATATAGATGCTCCATTTCCTAAATGGCAGCTGATAATTTTTGAATTTTCGTAATGAATACCTGCTAATTCAGCGGCTTTAGGACCAACATATTTGTGGCTTGTGCCGTGGAAGCCATAGCGACGGATTTGCTTCTCTGTGTAATATTCGTAAGGGAGAGCATAAAGATACGCTTCGGCTGGCATTGTTTGATGAAATGAAGTATCGAAAACAGCCACATGTTTGATGTTTGGAAGTAATTTTTTCATTACATCAATACCTGTAAGGCTTGCAGGGTTGTGGAGAGGTGCCAAAGCGCAAAGTTTAGCAATTTCTTCACGTTCATTGTTGCCAATTACTGTGCTTTCTTTGAAGTATTCGCCGCCGTGTGCAACGCGGTGCCCCACAGCACCAATTTCATCCAATGAATTGATAACGCCTTTCTCAGGGTCTGTTAAAGTGTTCAAAACCAAACGAATACCATCTTCGTGTGTTGGGATTGGAGTTTGAAGATAATATTTATCTTTTCCGACAGGTTTGTGTGTGAATTCGCCCATCTCTAAACCCACACGCTCTACTAATCCTTTAACTAACAATGAAGGTTGCGGCTCCATTTCCAAAAGTTGATATTTGATTGAGGAACTACCGCAGTTTAAAACTAAAATTTTCATATCTGAATAATTAAATTTATTGTCTGAAAAACATTCGCAAAGATATAAAAAAAGTTCAAAAAGAGAACACATTTTCTCATTTTTCAAACGCATAAAAAATACCAATACAAAAATCTCAATTTCTGACGATAAAACTCAATCATTTTATATCAATTCATTAGAATAGCAACAAAAAAAGAGTAAATTATTCTAAATGCAACGATAAATTAAAACTATTAACAAATTCATCAAGAATATAATTAGTTCATCTGTCATAAAAAAACAATACTAATAATCGTTAGATAAAATGAGATGAATAATTAAAAAACAGATGTTTATAAGTAATGACTCTCAAAAAAAATAAACAAACATTAAAATGTATCTTTGTTCGTTTGTAAAATGGGTAAAATAACTATTAGTATGAAATTGATTAAATTAGTTCTGTTAATAGCAGTAGTAAGTTTTTTGAATATCAATATGGTCGTGGCGCAGCGCACCGAAAACTATAAATCGCCACAATATGAATATCAAACGGCTGTAGATCTTTTTAACAAGGAAAAATATGGTTCTGCACAGCAGTATTTTAAATTCGTATATGAAAATACAGATGATAAACAGCACGATTTGAAAACAAATTCTTTGTTTTATCAAGCTGTTTGTGCTGCGAAGCTCGATAATCAAGATGCTGATTATTTGTTGCAAACGTTTATAGACCGCTATCCAGTGCACACGTCAGTGCCAGAAGCAAGATATTACCTTGGAAGTTACTATTTTACCAGAAAAAATTATAAGAAAACCATTGCCCAATTCGAACAAATTTACGAAGCTGAAATCCAACCAGAAAATATTTCTGAGTACCATTTTATGAAAGGTTACTCTTATTTTATGAATGGTGATAAGGAAAACGCTAAAATGATGTTTCAAAAATGTAAAGAAAACGAGGGAAAATATCAGTTGAGAAGCATCTATTATCTTGCTTATATGGCGTATCAAGACGGGAAATATGAAGAGGCTTTAGAGGAATTTATAAAGATTAAAAATGAACCAGAATTCCATTCCGAGGTTCCATATTTTCTTACTCAAATATACTTCAAAGAGGGAAATTACGATAAAGTTTTAGAAGTTGCTCCTAAGGTTGATATACCTAAAGATAAAAACCAAGCTCAGGTTGTTCGTTGTATGGCTCTCTCTCATTACAATATGAATAATTATGAAGAAGCTTCAGAGTGCTTTACAAAAATTCATGATAGTCATCTTATAACTTTTGATAGAAATGACTATTTTGCGAAGGGTTTTACAAATTATCGAGTTAAAAATTATACTCAAGCAATATCTGATTTTTCAAAAGCTGCAAATGACAAGACTCCTGATAAAATGACCCAGCAATCTTATTTTCTAATTGCTGATTGTTATATGAAAACTGGGCAACGTACTTTGGCTGCGCAAAGTTTCAAAGAAGCGTCAAAACACGACTTCGACGCAGCAATAAAAGAGGAAGCCCTTTTTAATTATGCTAAGTTGCAGTGCGAAACTTCTACAAGTCCATTTAATAACGGTATAGAAGCTCTTCAAGAGTATCTTAATGATTACCCTCACGGAAAACATAGTGATGAAGCTGCAGATTACCTTTCTAGAATTTATCTCTCAACAAAAAACTATCAAGCAGCAATCAATTCTATTGAGAAATTCAAAGTTAAGAATCCACAAATATTGAAAGCTTATCAAAGATGTACCTTTAATAGAGCCCTCGAACAAATCAATAATAAAAATTATAGGGATGCTATATCTTTGCTTAATAAAACTTTGTCGGCTCCTATTGATAAAAAAACGAATTTAGAAGCCCTTTATTGGAAAGGCGAAGCGCAATATCGCAACGAACAATATAAAGATGCTTATACATCATTTCAAACTTATCAAAATACTGATAAAGCTTCGTCAAATGAATACTTTGTTGATTCATACTATTCTTTAGGATACGCTGCATTAAAACTTAAGAGATATAGAGATGCTTCAAATTCTTTTAAGACATATCTTAACAAAACGAAGAAGTCTCAAGATGTTGAAATTCAATCAGATGCTTCCGCTCGCTTAGCTGATTGTTATTTTATGCAATTAGATCTTCCAAATGCAATAAAATATTATGACCAGTGCGAACGTCTTGGGCAATCAAATGCCGACTACGCGATATATCAGTTGGCAAAATGTTATGGCTATCAAAAAAATAATAATAAGAAAGTTCAAACTCTTGAGCGTCTATTAAATAGCTATGGTGCATCAAATTATCAAGATGATGCCGAATACGATCTTGCTGTAACCTATCATTCGCAAAATGATTATATAAGTGCTATATCAGCATATAAAACTTTTATTAAAAATCATCCTAAAAGTCAATATATTAGACAAGCACATACTCGCTTAGCGCAAGCATATCTAAATAACGATAATCCACAGATGGCTATCTCTACGTATAAATATGTCGTTGAGACTTATCCTGGTTCGCAGGAATCTAAAGATGCTTTAGCAAATTTAGAGACGATATATACTGAAAATGGTAATACAAGTGAGTTTTTTGACTATGTTCGTTCAAAAAATATGAATATCTCAGCCGACCGCCAAGATTCAATAGCTTTTCGTGCAGCGGAAACAAAGTATAACCGTGGAGACTGTGAGGCTTCTATTGCGGCTTGTCGCGATTATATTCGTCAGTTTCCTAATGGTTCTTTCGTTGCTAAAGCTTATTTTTATAAAGGAGAATGTGAATATGGTATGAAGCAATACTCAGATGCTCTCGCAGATTATGAGATTATCATCAAAAAATATAAAACAGAGTACAATGTTATCGCACTTCATAAAGCCGCTTCAATATTGTATAATGAGAAAAAATATGCTAGTGCTTTTACATATTTCAATAAGTTGATGGAGAACACCACTTCAGAAGATGAAATAATATATGCAAATAATGGAGCGATGCGTTGTGCTTATTTTTTGAGTGAGTATCGCTCAGCATTAACAAGCGCAGGAAATATAATAAGACTAAATCAGCCCGATCAAGATTTGTTAAACGAAGCTCTTCTTATAGCAGGAAATTCTGCATATCAATTAAACGAAATATCAACAGCTAAGAGCTATTATGAAAGACTTGTACCAAAAGGAAGCAACGATCTCTGTGCTGAAGCTGCTTATCACCTTGCCGAGATAGCACTAAATAAAGATAATAATATCGCAGATTGCGAAGCTAAAATTAAAGCTATACTTGGAAGCGATTACTCATCTGAATATTGGTATGCTCGCACATTTATCCTTTATGGTGATCTATATAAAGCAAAAGGAAACTATTTCCAAGCTCGACACACTTATCAAAGTATCGTTGACAATTATTCTGGTGAGGAATTGGTTAAAGTTGCTAAAGAAAAAATAGCAGAAATAGATAGTTTGGACAATTAAGGCATTATAGAATCAAAAAAAATCTAAAGATGAAAAGGTTAACAATTATAACAATAATAATATTCTTCACAATATTAGGTGTGAATGCACAAGTTGTTGATTCAGCGCAATTGCTGATAAAGTATGTGCCAAAATTATCCAATTCTAACAAGATAAATCGCCAAGCAGAGCTTCGTGATACTGTTGTTTCTGAACCTGTTGAGTTTAATTACATTGTGGCACCCACAAAACCAGAACTTAATTTTATGCCTGGTAGTATGGAAGTTGGAAAACTGAATCCAGAAGTTAGAGAGCGCTATTATCGTAATTATATAAAACTTGGATTTGGCTATCCTATCACTCCGCTCGCAGAACTATCTATGCATAATTGCCAAAATACAAAATATTCTTATGGTCTAAATTTTCATCATTTCTCATCTTGGGCACCGCCAATAGGAAAGGAGCAAAATAAATATGCTTATGCGCCTACAAGCGATACACGTATTCAGCTCTTCTTCAATAGAATATTCAAGAATCATACTCTTTACTCTTCTGTTGGATATAATCATGAACTTGCAAACCTTTATGGTTTTTCACGCGATTGGAAAATACCAGATTATTACTACAGTAAAGAGTATCAAGATACGCTTCGTAATAATTTTAATCATGTTTATGCTGAGGTAGGATTCCGCTCTAATTATATGCAGGAAGATAACTCTCTAAAAGAAGATTTTCGTGTGAATTATGATTTTATAAATACATCGCGAAATAATAATGAACATAATATAGGCTTGCATGGATTTTTTGCTTACGATGCAAAGTTATTCAAATCAGGAATACAACATTATCAACTTGATATAAATCTTGATTATTTTAATAATGTTTGGAGCGACAGCGTTCCTATGGGTTCAGATAATACTCTTCTAAAACGTCGTTCAGATAATAGTTTTATGTTTGAACTGCGCCCAACAATGAGTTTTAAAATTCGCGAATATCATTTAATTGCTGGCGTTGGAATCCCTCTGCTTAGCAAGTATAATAAGGTTCAATGTCCTATTTATCCTGTGGCAGAACTGCAAATGGGATTGATTCGTAATGTTCTTAACTTATATGTTGGTGTAGATGGTAAAAGTGAATATGTTTCACTTAAAAGCATTCTTTATGAGAATCCTTATGTGAAATCTGATTTAGATACACTAAAGTTTACGAAATCGCAAATAAGCATATATGGTGGAGTGAAAGGTCGTATAACACAAAAGCTTAATTATCACATATCGGCTCGCTACTCATATCGTAGAGATTTACCTTTCTTTATGCTTGACACTGCTTGTCTTTTGAAGAATCAATATGATTTAGTATATGCCAATAAAGGAACAGAGTTAAATGTAAGTGCAAATTTAAGTTGGGAAGCTATAAATCATCTTTATCTTAACCTTCATGCAAATTATCATTCATATTTTTTCTTAGATGGATATGATTGGTTTGGCTCGGAAGCAATTACTGGCGGGCGTCCACTTTATAAACCTATGTGGGAAATTGGTTTTGAAGGAAAATATATATTTAGAAAAAGATTTATTTTTACAGCTAACGCTAACGTAGGTTTCAATCGTTGGGCGGTGGTTCCTAAGTGGACTTTACAATATGATGATAATGGACAACCAATATATGACATATCAGGCGTACAAGAAGGAAAGTTGGAGTATTTTCTTGAAAACGACATACGCAGAAATCCCGATGGAACAAAGAGTTCTGTTAAGCCTGTACTTAACTTTGGTATAGGCTTTGAATATTTAATTAACAAACAATTTACTGTTTTTGCAAATGTGAATAATATAGGGCATCAATATGCAACAAACTACTATGGTTTTAATAACTTTGGTATAAATATTTTAGGAGGTGTTACCTATTCGTTTGGTAATGAAGCCTTCAAACCAATTAAGAAGCAGAAAAATTAGTGCGGTTTACGCATTTTAATTCGCATTACAGTTCCAACATTTATCACCGATGATTTGACGAATAGTTTACCTCGGTGATAGTTGTTTATTATACGCTTTGCTAATGTTAAACCTAAGCCCCAACCTCGACTTTTAGAGGTATATCCTGGAGAGAAAATTCTGCGTTGCATTTTTGATGGAATACCTTTGCCAGTATCTTCTATATCAATAAAGACTTCATCTTTTTCCTCTGTAATAGATATAGTTATGCACCCTTTGCCATTCATTGCATCGGCAGAATTTTTGCATAAATTTTCAATAACCCATTCAAAAAGGTGCCTATTTAAATCTAAAATAATTTCGTGGTCAGGCTTTTGGAATTTGATATTTACTAAGGAAGATATTCTTGTTTGAAGATACTTAGTGAAATTATCGATAAGCGTTACAGCATCAGTTTTTTCCAATTCTGGAACAGATCCTATTTTTGAAAATCTTTGTGCAATGGTTTCCAAACGATGAATATCTTTACTCATCTCTTCAGGGATAGAAGGCTCGATAGGCAATTCTTTAAGAATTTCTGTCCAAGCCATAAGAGATGATATCGGGGTTCCCAATTGATGAGCGGTTTCTTTAGACATTCCGACCCATACGCGATTTTCTTCAGAGCGTCGCGAAACGCTAAACAGAAGGTAAGCTATAAGTATGAATACAAATATTATGCAGTACTGAATAAATGGGAAAAGTCGTAATTGCTTTAGTACGGTAGATTCTTCATAAAAGACATAACATTTGCCGTGGTCGAGCCAATCTAACACTATAGGTTCATTTTCATTACGCATCTTATCTAACCTTGCATGAACTTTAGAAGGAGATAGTATAATAGAAGAATCAACATTGCCAGCAGCAATAACGTTAATTTGTGTGCTATCTGTGATTATCACGGGAACTGAAGCCGAGTTAATAACAGTTTCTTGGAAGAAAGACTCTAAAAGATTTTCAATCATCTCCTTAAAATCGCCATAAATACGAGAGTTTTTATAGTAAATCATGACATATTCGCGATGATAGTATGGAAGTTTCAAACTATCATACTCTTTTATAGCTTCGCCTAATTCTCTGATATTATGTTTTTTGAATATGCTATCAGGGACATTTGCTGCAGCGTCGATATTACCATTAGGTCTGGCAATGATAGTAGGAACAGTAGTATTAGAAGATATAATATCTTGATAAAAAGTAATATCTTCATCAAGAGAGGCATCGGCAACTTTTTTAACGGCTTTGGCAAAAATCGCAGCCTGATTACCCTCCTCAATTCTCACCGAGTCGAATAATTTTTCGGTTTCATTAATAAGTTTGGTTTTGTAAGATATAGCACCAGCCCAAATTTCAATGCGCTGGCGTTCTTCAGCGGCAATCTTTCTAATCAATTTATTGGAATATACGATAATAACCGTGAAAATTATGGCTGCTGATAAAAACAGGAGCCATTTCCAATAAATATTGCGAAGCCGTTTCATGTTTACTGAGAGTCTGCTGCGGCTAATAGCTTATCAATAATTTGTTCAATAGTTATTCCTTCGGCCTCAGCTTTGTAATTTCTGATAATTCTGTGGCGAAGAATATTATAAGAAACAGCTCTAATGTCCTCAATATCAGGTGAGTATTTGCCATTGAGGATAGCATGAGTTCTTGCGCCAATTATGAGAAATTGAGATGCTCGAGGGCCTGCGCCCCAAGATAGATAATTGTTAGCCCAAGAATGCGCTTGCGCTGTGCCAGGACGCGTTAGTGTTGCCAATCGCACCGCATATCTGTAAACATTATCGGGAATAGGAACTTTTTGTAATAATTTTTGATAGAAGACAATCTCCTCAACAGTTAAAACGCGCTGAGGTTCAACCATATCACCGTGAATTGTACGTTTTACAATTTCAATTTCTTCGTTGCTGCTTGGGTAATCAAGCATTATGTTAAACATAAAACGGTCTTGTTGAGCCTCTGGGAGAGGATAGGTTCCTTCTTGTTCAATTGGGTTTTGAGTTGCTAAAACGAAGAACGGATTTGGAAGAGCATAAGTAGTACCGTTCATACTCACAGAACGTTCTTGCATAGCCTCTAACAATGCTGACTGAGTTTTTGGCGGAGTTCTATTGATTTCGTCTGCTAAAACTATGTTAGCAAAAATAGGACCTTTTACAAATTTGAAATTTCTATTGTCGTCAAGTATTTCAGCACCCATGATATCCGAAGGCATAAGATCAGGGGTAAACTGAATACGATTGTAGGTCATATCCACAGCTTTTGCTATTGTGGTAATCATCAATGTCTTAGCAAGTCCAGGAACACCTATCAGAAGTGCGTGGCTCCTGCTAAACATCGCCATTAGTACATTTTTTACCACGTCGTCTTGTCCAACGATAACCTTTGCTATCTCTTGTCGTAATATCTTATATTTGTCAACAAATAACTCAATTGCTTCTATGTCTGACTTATTATTTAGTTCCATTTTTATAAAATTAAGGAATTTGCCATTTAGTAACGAATGGGCAATACTTATATTGTTCGGATATTTTAATATTAGTAACTTTTACTTTTTCAACGATCCACTTTTCCATCGCTTCATATTTTTTTTGTTCCAGCGCAGCATTTTTTATCAAATCGTAGTCTTCAAAGATATTAGCTCTATGTTCAGAGACTTTTTCTTTCAGGTAGAGAAGCCTATAAGCCATAACGCCATCATCATTTACAAAAGGAACACATTCAGAGAACTCTCCAGGTATCAATTTGTTGATAGTAGCAAAAGTAGCATCGTTCATAGATTGTCTATCGAAAGAGAGAGAACTATTATAGGGATTTACAACCATACCACCATTCATTTTAGTACTTCCTTCTGAAAATCTTTTTGCAGCTTCTTCGAGAGAAAGTTTTTCATCTACAATAATTTTTCTAACGCTGTCGAGGTAGTTTATAGCTTTTACTTGTTCATCGGTAGAGGGTTTAGGTTGAATGAGGATATGAGCAATTCTTATAGATTCACCACGGCGTTCAATCATTTGAATTATATGGTAACCTGCTTGAGTTTTAACAACTTGAGAAATTTCTCCAGATTTAAGGTTGAATGCTGCTGCTTCAAATTCAGGATAAAGAGTACCTCTTTCAACAAAGCCGAGGTCGCCACCTTTCGACGCACTTCCAGGATCATCGGAGTATAGGCGTGCTAATGCACCGAATTTCTCTCCGCGCAGAACGCGTTCTCGATAATTTGTCAGTCTCTCTTTAACGTCGTTTATCTCTTCGTCGCTAACAGGTGGAATTTTAACAATTTCGCCAAATTGATATGATGTACTCACAATGGGCATACTATCAGGACTAATTTTAGAGGCAAACAGGTTAACTTCTGAAGGAGTGATTGTTATGTTACCTGTAATATTAGATTGAACTTGTTCAATAAGAGCCTGTTCATACATCATTTCGCGCATATCTTTCTTGATTTCGCTCATTGGTTTGTTGAAATAATTTTCGATGTATTTAACGTCGCCACCAGTTTGTTGCAGGAAATAAGAAATTCTTGAATTTAATCTGTAATCAACCTCTTCATCGCTAATGTCTATACTATCAAGTTCGGCCTGATTAACCATTAACTTTGTATAAACCAGATTTTCTAATACAGAGCAGTAAATCTCATCTGGGTCTTCAACAGTTCTAAATTGGGAAGTGTAATCTTTGTAATGCTTTTCTAAATCAGAACGCATTATAATAGTCTTTCCAATTACGGCCACTATGCCATCAATATTTGTACCTCGTTGAGCGAAACCTGTTGTAACAAAAATTGCTATAAGAAATATAGACAGTAATCTCTTCATTTTTTTGCAAAGTTTATCTCCATAAGAAAAGCGCGAAAATACAAAAAAAAGAAGACTATCGCCTTCTTTTCTAAACAAAATATCCGAAATTTTCGGATTATTTTCTGCCAAGACTTTCGTCAGACACTGTCAATTTTTTTCTGCCTTTGGCGCGGCGTGCAGCTAAAACTCTGCGACCATTTGCAGTTGACATTCTCTCTCTAAAACCGTGTTTGTGTCTGCGTCTGGTGTTCGAAGGTTGGTATGTTCTTTTCATTTTATAACTATTTTTAGTATCCTAAATTTTAAGGCTGCAAAGATACACTTTTTTTATTATCAAACAACCGTTATTGAAAAATATTTTAATAATTATCTCTGTTCGCTAAAAACAAAAATAGATTTTTTGTAACTGCAACATTCTATAAATCAGCGTGTGCGATTCAGATTAACACTTCCAAGTCCACTGAAAGCCTCCGACAGGATGTACTATGCACGGATAACGGGAGGCGTGAGGTTTCAATTCCATATTTCTGTGTTTTCGGGCTTTTCGGTTACGAATATAAAGATAAAAAATGCAGCGCATTTTCGCGCTGCATAAAACTTATCATCAAACACTTTTTTTAAAACTTAGGGCTTTAGGATTTATTTTACTAAATCAACTATAGCCTTGAATGCCTCTGGATTGTTCATCGCGAGGTCGGCGAGAACTTTGCGGTTAAGCGCAACGTTCTTCTTTGCCAAATTGCCCATCAAGACAGAATAAGACATTCCTAATTCGCGGGCACCTGCATTGATACGGGTAATCCACAAACTTCTGAAATTTCTCTTTTTAGCTTTTCTGTCGCGGTAAGCATATTGCTGGCCTTTTTCCCACGAATTCACCGCTACGGTCCAGACATTTTTACGTTTTCCGAAATAACCGCGGGTACGTTTTAATATTTTCTTTCTTCTTGCTCTTGAAGCAACGTGATTAACTGATCTTGACATAATCTTTTTTCCTTTCTGTTTACGGCAGTGGCTCTAAAGCTCTTAGGGAACTGAACGTAAACGTTTATTTTTTAATGTTAATAATTTAGCACTGACCAAGCATTTGCTTTACTGTGCGTTCCATATTTGGTTCAACTATCGCGCTGTAAGCCAAATTACGTTTTCTCTTTTTCGATTTTTTTGTGAGAATGTGGCTGTGATATGCGTGATGTCTTTTGATTTTACCAGTGCCAGTAAGAGTGAATCTTTTTTTGGCAGCGGATTTTGTTTTAATTTTCGGCATTTGTTTTGATTTTAGGGTTAATATATATGTGTTGTGATAAGTTTACTTCTTAGATTTTGGCACCATCATTATGGTCATATTTCGACCTGTGAGCACAGGCATCTGGTCAACTTTACCATAATCTTGCAATCTTTCGGCAAATTTAAGCAATTCCAATTCTCCGTTATCTTTGTATATGATACTTCTGCCTCGGAAAGTCATTATTATTTTCACCTTGTATCCATCTTGTAAAAAACGGACGGCGTGGTTGCACTTAAATTCTATATCGTGCTCGCTGATTTGCGGACTTAAACGAATCTCCTTTACCTCGGTTTTGGCACTATTAGCCTTAATTTCTTTCAGCTTTTTCTTTTGTTCGTAGAGATACTTTTGATAGTCCATAACTTTACAAACTGGAGGGTTGGCCTGGGGAGATATTTCCACCAAATCAAGACCTTGTTCGTCGGCTAATGCAATTGCTTCACGAAGCGATACTATCTGTGGCTCAAAACCTTCTCCTACTACGCGCACCACCTGAGCAGTGATGTTCTCATTTATTCTGTGCTGGGCTTCTTTTTTGTTCTTAGGACCAAAATTTCTGCCATGTCTATTGTTTTGTGTGATGTTCAAATCCTTTCTTTTTAGTTTGATATTATTTCTAATTTACTTGTTCTTAATTTTTTAGCTGGCAAAAATACACTTTTTTTATAAAAAACCAACATATCTTTATTTAGTTATCGGAAGGATACTAAATAAGAGTGTTTTGGGCGATTTTACTGACATTGAAACATTTGTCTCGCCTATATTTTTATTAGTTTCTTCATAAACACGCACCATCCTTTCGTTAAATTCGGAAGAAACAACCTCAATATTCCGCAAAATGTAAAAATCATTAATTGGTATTTTGGCTCCTGTTACCAATTGAATTTCTCTACTTTTAACATCAACCCTATATAATTTTGTTATCATTCCATCTTGATTCATTCTCTCAATCATATAAGCGTATTTAAATCCCTTATTAGAAGCCTCTTTGAGAAATTTATTATAGATGCCTTTTGCTGATATCTTTTTTCTAAATTCAAAATTTAGTGTCTCAACACCTTTGCTTGTTATAAAACCCTTTTTTGTTATTGCAACAATACGACCACCATTGCTATGAGGAATGCTTTTTGTTGGCGTACAATCGTTCAATAGATTTATCAACTCCCCGTTTCTAATAACTTCTAACTTTTCTATTTCTACTCCTTCTGCATCTCTATTATATGAGCTTTTTCTATCTCCATTAACAGTTACCGTGATATTATTATTTGTAACAATATGATCTATCTTTTTTTCTAAATCATTATAGTTTAAATGTTTACGGTTTTCTTCTGAAAATAATAATGGTTCTCTGTGAGTAATAATGTTTGTTTTTCCTTTTACTAACGTGTTTATCAATAATTGTTCTACAGCTTCGCTTTGCACCAAAACAGGACCATAATAATCTTCTTCAAAAAGAACACTCTTAGTTAAATCTTTGCACTCAGAAATAAATTTATCTATTTCTTTATCAATATTTTGACCTCTTTCGTTATTTATATCTGCAGTCTGTGTGAAAAGATTTTTAAACTCGTCTATTATAATCTCTTTCTCATTACTAATAATATTACCTATTGCATCTTTAACTTGTGCATTGAGTTTAAGCATTATTAACGAAACTGGTTTAGAATAAACCAAATTTTCACTATTCCAAAAATAGGCATTTCCTATACAGGCTGAAAACTCTACGACTGAATA
>CADBTU010000063.1 GCA_902797625.1 uncultured Bacteroidota bacterium
AGAACAACACGTTAAAGATTTAGAAGAAGGCAAAGTTAAATACAAAACAAAACGTCAAGTAATAGATAAGAAACCAAATGGACAATGGGATGTTAGATACGAAGATGCTGAAGTATATAATAAAAAGCCTAAACAATATACAAATGAAGAAAAGAATGAATTGAAAAGAGATGTTGCTACTAACGAATTAGCTAAAATATTAGGTGGTCTTGAACATAGAAGAAAAGATGCGTCTGTTCAACTATTCAAAAATTATATGTCAGGTGCTTTTGCATTCAATACAGCTGCTGGTAAAAATGACTGGGATGTAATTCGAGAATCTTTAGAAAAAACTCTAAATCGTTATAGAGGTGATAAGGGTACTTTAGGCATAACAGATGGTACTGAAAAAGGAGTTTCTGAAGGTCACGAAGAAGCAGTTGCTGCTATCGAAGAAATGCTTGATTATATGGATGAAATAATAAAGCAATCTGAAAAACAAGGCAAAATTAGTGCAGAAAATGCAAGAGTATTAAAAGAATTAGCAAAAATTGACCCAAGAGCCGCCAACAAATATGCGAACGAATTATTAGGTGTAGGACAACAAAACACAAACTCATCTAATACAGTCGAACCTAATAGTCAACTAGCGAAAGACATTGCTACAATAACTTCAGCTACTGAAGAGACTTATCGTGCAATAAGAAACTCAACAAAAGAAACTGGAGAAGTGAACAGGTCTGTTAAGATAGGAAACACAAAAACAGCTGTTGAGTTTGACCAAGCAGAAAAGATTAGTAAAGAAAATAAAGATATAAACAGCGACACCGCAAAATCTGTGAAGGCAAATGAAACTACTGGTTTTGATACTGATGAATTGTCTAATAGACTTATTAAAGTAGTAGAAGATGTACGTGATAATTTGAGTAAGGCAAAGGAAACTACTTCTAAGATAGAGTTACCTGCTAACACAAAAGATTTATATAAAGCCTTACCAGACCCAAACAGATTGCTGGGATTACCAAAACCAGATGGAAGAAGAAAAAAAATATCAGATGGAATGAAAGACGAAAATCCTCAATTATCACTGGTACCAGTACAAGATGCATTGAAAAAATCATTAGCAGTAATACCAGGTGAATTTGCAAAAACATTAAAAGAATCAATATATCCATCAGTCAAAGATGTACAGTACAAAATTAATAAGCCAGAAGGAACAGATAAATTTGAATACAACGAAGATATGCTACGCAGATTAGCAGATGCAAGAAACGCAAAAAAAGAGGCGCGCCGTAAACAGGATATGAATTACACTCCTCCACCAAAAACTATTATACCAGATTATCAGCCACAAGTTCAACATTCAGACATTTATGCATCACCTATTAAAACTACATTAAGAGATGTACTTGAAAATTTTGTAAACGAGATAACCGGTGCTTCTGATGAATATAAAAAAATAATTAGTGCGTCTACAGAACAGCAAGATGAAATGGCTGCCGAACGTGTTAAAATCTGGGGTATGAACAATGGAAGAAACCCAAATGACACTGGCGATATTGCTAGCATGAGACGTGTCCTTGACTTATATAGAAATAACAAAGCCAGTATTGAGCAAAATCCTGAATTAATGCAAAAAATAAAATTGACTGGCCCAATTGAAGTAGACACAACCGAATTAACGAAAACGTTTAATGAAGCATTATCTGGAAAAAATATGCGTAATGCTCAAATGGGGGGTAGCCCATTACAGCAAGTACTTGGAGCAATGCGTGGGTTCACATTTATGCCTTCCATTGAAAAATCAAGAGCCTTAGCAGATGGCTTGAATAAAATATTTGGTGATATAAATAAGGCAATAAATTCCGTATTGGCTAATATTCAAATGAATGAATCTATACTAGCAGGTATGGAAAAATCAGGTGAAGTTGAATTTGATAGTGAAGGCTATATGACAAAAGGCTCTAGCGCAGCGAAAAAGACCTTGGCTGACTTAGAAGAAAGCAAGTATGTATTTGAAACGATTAAAGCAGATTTATTAGAAAATGAAAAGATTGTTAAAACTACAGGCAATGATTATGGGAAAATGGTAAAATTACTATCATTTACTTCACCAATATTAAGAGACGATAATACAATTTTAAGATACTTAAACGCTGGGTTAAATAAAAATGGAGAAGCTCTTCACTTTCAAACAAGACTGGCGGAAATATTAAATTACACTTTCCAACTAATTGGTCGTAGTATTGGTCAATGGTTTAAACGAATAATTAGTATGTTAAATCCATTGAATATA
>CADBTU010000064.1 GCA_902797625.1 uncultured Bacteroidota bacterium
AAATGTGCTTCTTTGGAATTGTACTAATCATATTTTAGATGATTGTATTTTAAATCAAGTTAAAAATTGTGAATTTTCTGTTTTACACACAGCTTTTTTACCAGATAATGCAACAGATTTTGATATAATTCTTCCTGCTAATCTTCCCAATGAACTGTCAGGAACTTATACAGACACTTCAAAAGTTCCTCACAACTTCGAGATAGAAGACAGTAAAGATTTAGAATACAACAACTTAGAACAGATTTCAGAAATCGCTAAACGTTTTAATCAAAACTTTAGTTCCAATAGAGTTGAAATCTTTCTCGAATATATTTCGTTTATGACTGCTGGGTGTCACAGTGCTAAGCGACATTTTTTTAGATAACCAAATAAAAATATTATGAATAATAACACAGAAAATTTCAAACCTGAAAGTCGCTCACGAAAATTTTGGCGTGTAGTATTAGGTTCTATGGTTGGATTTGTATTATCCTCCATGATTGTCTTCATTTTAGGAATATTATCAATTATTACGATGATAGCCTCAGTCGAAAGATTGTCATCATCAAGTTCAGCCGCAACGCTAAAAGACAATAGTGTGCTTTTGGTTAATTTAACAGCCCCAATTGAAGAGCGTGCTATAGAAATTCCTTTTGATTTTGGAGAGTATTCTCAACAAACTATGGGTTTAGATAAAATCTTAGAATCTATCAAGTCTGCTGCTGGAGATCCTAAAATCAAAGGTATATATTTGAAATCAAGTACGGTTTCAGCATCTCCTGCCACAACTAAAGCTATCAGAGATGCTATTAAACAGTTCAAAAAATCTGGAAAATTTGTATATTCTTACAGTGATATTTACACTCAAAACGGATATTACCTTGCTTCCGTTGCCGACAAGGTATTCCTTAACCCAACGGGTGATTTAACAATAAAAGGGGTCTCTTTTCAAGTTATGTTTTATAAGAACTTGTTTGACAAAATGGATGTTGATGTTCAGATTCTTCGTCACGGTCAATTCAAAAGTGCAGTTGAACCTTATTTCTTAGACAAAATGAGTGAAGCTAATAGAAATCAAATGTCAACATTGGCAAATTCATTATGGGGAGTTTTTTTAGACGAGGTATCGAAAGCTCGTAAAATTTCCATTGAGGATCTCAACAATATTGCCGACAACTTACTATGTTCTTCTCCACAAAAAGCTTTAGAATTTCATCTTGTTGATGATTTAGTATATGCTGATGAGGCAGAAAACACCATAAAACACAAGCTAAACTTAGCTTCTTCCGATAAAATCAATTTTGTAACAATATCAAAATATTCTAAATCATTAACTGATAAGCAAAGCAATTCCGACAAAGTTGCAGTGGTTTATGCGTACGGAAGTATCAGTGATGGCTCTGGTCCTAACGAGCGTGGAATTTTCTCTGAAACTTTCATCAAAGATTTTAGAAAAGCATATAAAGACAAAGATGTTAAGGCTATAGTTTTACGTGTGAACTCACCTGGCGGCAGCGCGTTGGCATCCGAAAACATCTGGCACGAGATAGAACAAGCTAAAAAGGCAGGTATTAAAGTAGTTACATCTATGGGTGATTACGCTGCTTCAGGAGGTTATTACATCTCTTGTAGCTCTGATTACATTTTTGCACAACCTAATACTATCACTGGCTCTATTGGTGTTTTTGGTATGATTCCGTCTATTCAAAAATTTCTTAAAAACAAAATAGGTATAACTATAGATAGAGTTAACTCTAATAAACACTCTGATTTTGGGGGTATTTTCCGTCCTTTAGATGATGTTGAACGAGATGTTATTCAAAATTCTATTGAAGAAATTTATGGTCTGTTTACAAAACGTGTAGCAGATGGCAGAAATATGACAGTTTCTTTCGTGGATAGTATTGGACAGGGTCGTGTGTGGGCTGGAATCGATGCCATTCAGTTAGGTCTTGTTGATGAACTTGGCTCTATTGATAACGCCATTAGCAAGGCTGCTGAATTAGCAGGAATTTCTAACTACGATGTTGTATATTATCCTAAACAAAAAGATTGGTTTTCGATGCTCTTTAATATTAAAAATGACGTTGTAGAAGATGCTATTAGACAGGAATTAGGACAAATGTATTTCTTATATGAAGGTGTAAAAAGTGCTACAGAGAATGAAGGAATTCAGGCTCGTATGCCTTACTGTTTATATATTTCTCAATAATTAAAAATAACAACTATGAATCCTACTGTTCTCACCGATGCCTTCCATATTTACTTGTGGATAATGATTGGTATAGCGGCAATCGTATTCATCGCGCTTTACTTTGTTGATGCTGGATACGGAATGCTCATTTCGAAAAAATGGGGAAAAAGCATTAATAATAAACTTGCTTGGTTTCTAATGGAATTTCCCATTTTCATAGCAATGATTGTTATTTGGTTGCTCTCGCCTCACCGCTTTGATGTCGTTCCTTTAGTATTCCTAATCATTTTTGAAATCCACTATTTTCAACGTTCTATCATTTTTCCTTGGTTATTAAAAGGAAATAAAAGTAAAATGCCTATTGGAATTATGTTTATGGGTATTACTTTCAATATTCTAAACGCAATGATGCAGGGTTACTGGATATTCTTTGAATCTTATAATTGCAATTTTCAGTTTAATGGTTTGTCTTATTCAGATACATCGTGGTTTTGGTCGCCGCAATTTATCTTGGGTACCATTATATTCCTCTTAGGGTTTTACACTAATCTACGCTCTGATTACATTATTCGACACCTTAGAAAAAGTGATGATGATACCAAACATTATCTTCCTTCAGGATTTATGTTTGAATACGTTACAAGTGCGAACTATTTGGGAGAACTTTTAGAATGGTTAGGCTTTGCCATACTCACTTGGTCGATTTCTGGATTGGTATTTTTCATCTGGACTTTTGCAAATCTTGTTCCTCGAGCAAATGCCCTCTACAATCGATATAAGATAGATTTCCCTGAAGAAGTGAAAAGAAAACATCTCAAAAGAGTTTTTCCATTTATCTACTAATACACAGACTATAAGATTTAAACAAATAAGTGAGAAAGAGTAATCTAAATTATTGTATCTTCGCGCTCTAAATTTTCACCGATGAAGAAAAAACTAATTATCATATTTGCTTGTTGCATTGTTATTGCTGGATTATTTCTGGCTGTTTTGTTTGAAAATGGCGTTTTATCTTCTAAAAGACATCCAAAATCAACCATTTTTGCCGTAAAAGATACTGCTAATATTACAAAAGTTTTTATTGCTGATTTGAACGGAGAATATTCTCTCTTAGAGCGCAGAGATGGTGTTTGGTATGTTGACGACTCTATTCGCGCCATGCCTCAAAAAATTGAAGAATTACTATCCAATATTCACAATATTTCACTACAACAAACCGTAGCAAAAAGTGCCCAATCAAATATAAACAAGATGATGGCAGTAAATGCTATAAAAGTTGAAATCTATCAAATTGCTCCTAAATTCACAATTTTTGGGATCCCATTCTTCAATAAAGAAAGAAATACTAAAACTTATTATTTAGGACCGTCAACTATGAACAATATGTCCAATTATGCAGTATTGGTGGGATTTGATGAACCTTGCATAGTTCATATACCAGGATTTAGAGGTTATTTAACACCTGCTTATTCATTCAGGTCTTATGAGTGGTATAATTGCGATATCTTTAGCACAAAAATAACTCGTATCCAATCTCTCATAGTTAAAAATATCGAACACCCTGAAGAATCTTTTTTGGTAGAAAAAGTTGGGGCCAGATTTTTCAATCTCTATAACTACCAACATGAGATGATAAACAATTACGACACAGCTAAATTATTGGATATGCTTTCTGAATTTCGCGATAAAAATTATGAGAAATTAGTACTCGACTTTTCCAAAGAAGCAAGAGATTCTATTCTGAAATATAATCACTTTAAAACAATGGAACTAATAGATATTAACGGAAATAAAACCACTCTTGATATGTACAGAAAAGTTGAAGCGGAATTATATTATCTCGATGCTATTTTTGGAAACCAAGATAATGGTGAAAATGATGCTTACAACCGCGACAAGTTCTATGCTGTACTAAACGGCGATACTAATTACATTTTACAATGTCAATATTATCACTTCGACCGTCAAAATCAACCTCTCTCATACTTTCTAAAAAAAGAATAGTTGATAACCTCAGACGAAATATATATGCAGAGATGTCTGCAACTTGCAGCCTTAGGTTTTGGTAAAACATCTCCAAATCCTATGGTTGGAGCCGTAATTGTTTGTGATGGAAAAATCATTGGCGAAGGTTATCACCATAAATGCGGAGAAGCTCACGCTGAAATAAATGCTATCAACTCAGTAAAAAACAAAGAATTACTAACAAAAAGTACTCTCTACGTAAATCTTGAACCTTGCTCGCATCACGGTAAAACCCCACCGTGCGCCGATGCTATTATACAACATAAAATTCCAAAAGTAGTAATAGGTTCTATCGACTATAATAGCAAAGTCAACGGTTCTGGAATTAGCAAACTCCAAAATGCTGGAATAGATTTGGTTATAAATGTTTGTCAAAAAGATTGCGAAACCTTAAATAGCCGTTTCTTCTCTTTTCATAAGAAACAACGACCTTACATTATTCTTAAATGGGCACAAACTAATGATGGTTTTATGGACATAGACCGTGATTTAGATAAAGGAAAATCTAATTGGATAACAAATCCTGCTTTGAAAGTCTTAGTTCATAAATGGCGTAGCGAGGAAGATGCTATTATAGTTGGTTTTAATACCATAAAAAATGATAATCCACAGCTTACAACTCGCGAGTATGTTGGTAAAAATCCAAAAAGGTTCGTAATGCAACGCGGCACTGAAATTATCTCAAAAAATTCTTACAATCCCATATCTGAAAATGTACGAGAGGCAATAAATCAGTTATATAACTTTGGTGTTCAATCCGTTATTGTTGAAGGGGGAAGACGTACGATATGTAAATTTTTAGATAGTGAAATGTGGGATGAGGCAAGAATTTTGCTTGGAAATATAAATTGGGGAAGAGGATTAAAAGCTCCTGAAATCCCTAAAATTCCTAATGAAATCATCGATATTGATGGTAATAAGTTGATTTATGTTCGAAGATACTTATAAAACTATTGAGAGGTCTGCAGAAGGATTTTACAGCGAGAAGAGAAGTAAATTCATAGCATACGCCTTTGCTGTCTCATCTGAAAACGATGTTAAACAACGTCTTGCTGAAATTCAAAAAAAACATTGGGATGCCCGACATCATTGTTATGCGTATATTTTAGGACCACGCAAAGATGCTTATAGACTGAACGACAACGGAGAACCCTCTGGTACTGCTGGACGACCAATATACGGACAAATGCTTTCAAAAGATATTACCGACACTTTAATAGTTGTTGTTCGATATTTTGGAGGTATAAAGTTGGGGGTCAGTGGATTGCAAAATGCCTATAAAGCAGCTGCCAAAGATGTGCTCGATAATGCAAAAATTATTGAAAAAACTATTCAAATAAAATGCCAAGTTACTTTTGAATATGGAAAAATGAATGAAGTGATGCAAATTTTGAAAAATCCTGGTATTCAAATTTTGAATAGGCAAAGTGATCTGCGTTGCACTTACTCTATTTCTGTAAGATTAAGAGATTTTGATAATATTGTAAATTCTCTCCTCAAAATAGATGCTACAGAAGTTGTGAGATTGTAGTCTTCAATTAAAGCTAAATTATAAAACGTAAAAAAACGCGCCTCGAATTAGATTGCGGACATTTATTCAATAATAGTTGTTTATAAAATTTGTAAAATTATTGTTTTTAACATGAATAATAACAGTAAATTTGCGATTTTTAGAATCGTTAAACTATGAGAAAATTAGGAATTTTTTGCACTATTTCCGTAGTGTTTATTTCGTTATCATGTTGTGTAACAAAACATAAATATAACGAATTGCAACTCAAATATCAACGCACACAAGATGAGTTGACCTTTATAACTTCTGAGAATCAAAATTGCCAGAAAAATCTGAAATCTATTACAGACAAATTGTCAACTATGAATAGTGATATTGAGAAACTTTGCGCTGATACTCTTCGTCTTTACAGAAAAGCAAGAAATGTAGAAAGGGAATATGAAAAAGCAAAAAAGGATTATGACGAGCTTCTAAATAACTTCGCAACAACATCTTCAAACAACCAAAACACTATCAATGATTTAATAGGCGATCTTGATAAGTATAAAGATGAAATGACAATAAAAGAAAAAATGCTCGCTATGCAACAAGATTCTTTAAATAAAGCTCGTATCGAACTTTCTCTTAAGGAACAGAAATTGAAAGAGATGCAACAAATCTTAGCCCAAAAAGAATCAGAGGTAAAAGCTCTTAAAGACAAAGTTAGCGATGCACTTAAAGGTTTTGAAGGTAGCGGTTTAAATGTTTACGAAAAAAATGGAAAAGTTTATGTTTCTATGGATGACAAACTTTTATTTGCATCTGGAAGTTGGAATATAAATGAAAATGGCATTTCCGCAATTAGAAATTTAGCACAAGTTCTTGAATCTGAGCAAGATATTTCAGTTTTAATAGAAGGACATACCGACAATGTACC
Organism: uncultured Bacteroidota bacterium; assembly: GCA_902797625.1. Classification (GTDB taxonomy): domain Bacteria; phylum Bacteroidota; class Bacteroidia; order Bacteroidales; family WCHB1-69; genus F23-D06. The sequence goes on from CADBTU010000064.1 coordinate 6,631, forward strand.
ATTCCGTGGTAGCGGCCAAATAAAAGATAATTGGGATTTAAGTGTTATGCGCGCAACCTCTGTAGTTAAAGCGCTGTTGGAAAATGCAAATATAGACCCAACACGATTGTCAGCTTCAGGACGCAGTGAATTTTTACCCTTAGATGATAATAATACCGCCGAAGCAAGAGCTAAAAACCGCCGTACTGAAATTATATTGGCTCCTAATTTAGACCAATTGATGAAATTGATTCAAAATAATTAACTTTTTGTTACAATTATCTAAAAAGTTTATACATTTGCATGTTTATTAGTAAATTTCTGATTTTATGAAAGATATAAAACGTTACACAATAACTTCCGCACTGCCTTACGCTAACGGTCCTGTTCATATCGGCCACTTGGCTGGTGTTTATGTGCCCGCAGATATCTATGCTCGCTACCTTCGTAATAATGGAAAAAATGTTCTCTTTATTGGTGGCTCTGATGAACACGGCGTCCCTATAACTATAAAGGCCCGCAAAGAGGGCGTTACTCCACAAGATATTGTTGACCGTTACCACAACATTATCAAAAAATCTTTTGAAGACTTAGGAATATCTTTTGATGTCTATTCGAGAACTTCTAACAAAATACACCATGATACTGCTTCTGAGTTCTTCAAATTTCTCTATGATAATGGAAAACTTATTGAAAAAACTACTAAACAATATTATGATGTAGATGCTCGTGAGTTTTTAGCTGATAGATATATAACAGGCACTTGCCCTCACTGCAAAAATGAACACGCCTACGGTGATCAATGCGAAGCTTGTGGAACATCTTTAAATGCCACAGATCTGATAAATCCTAAATCTGCTTTGAGCGGTAATATCCCTGTTCTAAAAGAGACAAAACATTGGTATCTTCCATTAAATGATTATGATAAGTGGCTGCGTGAATGGATTTTACAAGGACATAAAGCCGACTGGCGTTCTACCGTTTATGGACAATGTAAATCTTGGATTGAACAAGGTTTGCAACCTCGTGCAGTAACTCGCGACCTCTCTTGGGGAGTAAAAGTTCCTCTTCAAGAAGCTGATGGCAAAGTGTTGTATGTCTGGTTCGATGCTCCTATCGGGTATATTTCGGCTACAATAGAGTGGGCCAAAGAACACAACGCCGATTGGCAACCTTGGTGGAAAAACGAAGACACTAAACTTGTTCACTTTATTGGTAAAGATAATATTGTCTTCCACTGTATCATATTCCCTTGTATGCTTAAAGCCCACGGTGATTTTATTATCCCCGATCAAGTTCCCGCTAACGAATTTCTGAATTTGGAAGGAGATAAAATATCTACATCTCGTAATTGGGCAGTGTGGGCTCACGAATATGTGGAAAAATTCCCAGGAAAACAAGATGTGCTTCGTTATACACTAACTTCTATCGCTCCTGAAACTAAAGACTCTGATTTCACTTGGACCGATTTTCAGGCTAAAAACAACAATGAACTTCTTGCTATTTTTGGAAACTTTGTCAATAGAACCGTTGTCCTTACTCATAAATACTACGATGGTTTGATCCCTGAATTAGGTGAACTTTCCGACTATGAAAAAGATATTATTGAAAAAATAAAACAATTTCCTTCTGTAATAGGAAATGCTATCGAACATTATAAGTTTCGCGAAGCACAAGCCGAACTTATGAATTTGGCTCGACTTGGCAATAAATATCTCACTGATACAGAACCTTGGAAAAAACAAAAAGAAAACCCTGAACTTGTTAAAACTATCTTACATATCTCTCTTCAGATTTGTGCATCACTGTCGATCTTGTGCGAACCTTTTTTGCCTTTTACAGCGAAAAAACTTCAATCTATACTCAATATTGACAATAAAAACTGGTGCGATGGCGCACGCTGCGATTTACTAAAAGCTAATGATAAACTTAATCCTGCTGAATATCTGTTTGAAAAAATTGAAGACGATGTGATTGCTAAACAAATTGCTGATTTAGAAGCTACTAAAAAACAAAATGAAACCGATAACGCCGAATCTGTACCTGAAAAAGCTGAAGTCTCTTTTGAAGAGTTTCAAAAGATGGATCTGCGTACAGTTACTATTCTTGAGGCTGAAAAAATAGCAAAAACAAAAAAACTACTCAAACTAAAAGTAAATACTGGTGTTGATACACGTTACATTGTCTCTGGAATCGCTGAATACTACCAACCAGAAGATCTAATCGGAAAAAATGTTTTGATGCTTATTAACTTAGCCCCTAAAAATATTAAAGGTGTTGATTCTCACGGTATGATTTTAATGGCTGAAAATGCTGATGGAACACTCTCTATAATGCAACCTGAAAATAACGTCAAAGCTGGTAGTACTGTAAAATAATTCAATATTAGACAAACAATTCAATAAATGAAATATAACGAGTATAAAGGATTAAATCTCCCAAAAATCGGAGAAGAATTGCGTAAATATTGGGAAGAACATGATGTTTTCTCTAAAAGCTTAAAGTTACGCGAAGGAAATGAACGTTTCGTGTTTTATGAAGGACCCCCATCTGCAAATGGAATGCCTGGTATTCACCATGTTATGGCCCGTACTATAAAAGATATTATCTGTAGGTATCAAACTCTGACAGGAAAATATGTGGGCAGAAAAGGAGGCTGGGATACACACGGTTTACCTGTTGAATTAGGTGTGGAAAAAACTCTTGGTATTACTAAAGAAGACATCGGTACAAAAATATCCGTCGAGAACTATAACAAAGCCTGCCGTCAGGAAGTTATGAAATTTAAAGATAAATGGGATGACCTTACTCGAGAAATGGGCTATTGGGTTGACCTTGAACACCCTTACATAACTTTCGATAACAAATACATTGAAACTGTTTGGTATTTACTATCTGAACTTTACAAAAAAGGCCTACTCTACAAAGGATACTCTATTCAACCTTATTCACCTGCAGCTGGAACAGGCTTGAGCTCACACGAACTAAATCTTCCTGGCTGCTACCGCGATGTTAAAGATACTACTTGTACTGGTCAATTTAAAGTTAAAAAAACTCAAAAAGTTGCCCCGCCTTTTGGCCTCAAAGAAATACCAGACAATATGTTTTTCCTCGCTTGGACAACTACTCCTTGGACCCTTCCTTCTAATACTGCTCTCGCTGTTGGACCAAAAATTGTTTATAATCTTATAGACACATATAATCCTTATTCAGGCGACCATGTGAAAGTTGTGATGGCTAATAGTCTTGTTAATACATATTTCAAATCTGAATGTGCAGAATTGCCCTTTGACGATTATAAAATCGGTGATAAGAATATTCCGTACCGCATCGTTGGTGAAGAGGTTGGTAAAAATCTCGTAGGTCTCGAATATGAACAGTTAATTCCTTATATGAAACCCGCTGGAGATGCTTTTCGCGTTATTCCTGGCGATTATGTTACTACTGAAGATGGTACAGGTATTGTTCATATAGCTCCTACTTTTGGTGCTGATGACAAACGAGTTGCCAATGACGCAAATATAGCTCCAATGATTGTTGTTGATAATAATGGTCAAGAGTGCCCGATGGTTGATAAAACTGGTAAATTTTTCAAAATTGAAGACTTAGATCAAAGTTTTGTTAAAAATTATGTTAACTTACCTCTGTACGAAACTGTAGCTGGACGCTTTGTGAAAGAAGCATACGAAAAAGAAGATGAAAAACATAATGAATCTTTAGATGTTTTTATCTGTTTATGGCTAAAACAAGAGCATAAGGTATTCAAAATTGAAAAGCACACTCACAATTATCCACACTGCTGGCGTACCGATAAACCTGTTCTTTATTACCCTCTCGACTCTTGGTTTATTAAAACTACGGCATACAAAGAACGAATGATAGAACTTAACAAGACTATCAAGTGGAAGCCCGCAGCAACAGGCTCTGGACGCTTTGGAAATTGGCTCGAAAACCTTGTTGATTGGAACCTCTCACGCTCACGTTTTTGGGGAGTTCCGCTGCCAATTTGGACTACAGAAGATAAAAAAGAACAAGTTTGCATAGGCTCTGTGGAACAATTAGTGTCCGAAATTGATAAATCCATCAAAGCTGGGTTTATGACAGAAAACCCATATAAAAATTTCAAAATCAATGATATGACACAGGAAAACTACGATAGTATTGACCTGCATAAACCATACGTTGATCATGTTATTTTAGTTTCTCCTACTGGTCAGAAAATGTATCGAGAAAACGACCTTATTGATGTTTGGTTTGACTCAGGCTCTATGCCTTATAGTCAGCTACACTATCCCTTCGAGAATAAGGAGTTTTTCAAAACAAACTTTCCAGCCGATTTTATAGCTGAAGGTGTTGATCAAACCCGCGGCTGGTTCTTTACTTTACACGCTATCGCAACTATGCTGTTTGATAGTGTGGCCTATAAATCTGTGATTTCAAATGGATTAGTGCTTGATAAAAATGGCAATAAAATGTCTAAACGATTAGGTAACGCTGTTGATCCGTTTGAAATTATCAATAAATATGGACCCGATGCCACTCGTTGGTATATGATAACCAATGCTTCTCCTTGGGATAATCTTAAATTTGACGAAACAGGTATCGGTGAAGTTCAAAGAAAATTCTTCGGCACTCTTTATAATACCTATAACTTCTTTGCTTTATACGCTAATATTGATGGTTTTACCTACAAAGAAGCTGATATTCCTTTTGAAAAACGTCCTGAAATCGACCGCTGGATTCTATCTGAATTGAATACTCTCGTAAAACATTGCCAAGAAAATTATCTTGACTATGAACCTACTAAAGTAGGACGCGAAATTCAAGATTTTACAGATGCTTATCTGAGTAATTGGTATGTGCGTCTGTGTCGCCGCCGCTTCTGGAAAGGAGAATATACAGAAGATAAAATTTCTGCATATCAAACTCTATATACTTGCATGGAAACCATCGCTAAAATAGCCTCTCCTATTGCGCCTTTCTTTATGGATCAGCTTTACCAAGATCTTAATTCTATATCCAAAAAAGAACCTTACGAATCTGTACATTTAGCAAACTATCCTTCTATTCACGAAGAACTTATTGACAAAGATTTAGAAGAAAGAATGCAACTTGCTCAACAATTTTGCTCTATGGTTTTGTCGTTGAGAAAGAAAAGTAATTTGAAAGTTCGTCAACCTTTAGCTAAAATAATGATCCCTGTCTTTGACGAACATTTTAAACAACAAATTTCCCTAGTGCAAGACTTGATTTTGCACGAAGTTAACGTTAAAGATTTAGTATTCGTTAGCAATGAAGATGGCGTTTTCGTTAAACGTATAAAACCTGATTTTAAGAAACTGGGACCAAAATATGGTAAAATTATGAAAATGGTAGCTGCTAAAATTTCCAACTTCTCACAAGCTGAAATAGCTCAATTGGAAAAAAATGGCATAACTCATTTTGATATTGAAGGACAACCAGTTGAAATAACTACAGACGATGTTGAAATTCAAGCTCAAGATATTCCTGGCTGGGTTGTGGCAAATTTCGATGCGCTGACAGTAGCCTTGGATATTGAGGTTACAGAAGAGTTGAAAAACGAGGGTTATGCCCGCGAGTTTGTTAAACAAATTCAAACTCATCGTAAGGAAAATAATTTTGAAGTGCTTGATAAAATTGAGGTCTTCATAGAGAACAACGAGACTATAACTCCAGCTTTAAAAGCCTTCGAATCATATATTTGTAACGAAACTCTTTGCACAAATCTGCAAATTACTTCAAATATTGATAATGGTGTTGAATTAGATTTAGATGAAATTAAAATAAAAGTTAAAATTCAAAAACAGTGAGTTTCTGAACGAGGGCGTATATTCAACACGCCCTCGTTTTTTTATTATTGCTGT